>JAEZAF010000116.1 GCA_023430545.1 Chloroflexota bacterium | reverse complement strand
CCTGGCAAAGTCATTATCGTCGCCCTCATGCGCAAGCTGGTTCACCAAATCTTTGGCATTCTCAAATCTGGGCGACCCTTTGATCCTCATTTTGGCCTTGCTCCTTGACTTTCAAGACGGTATCTACATGGGCCATAGACCGAGGCAAGAGGACACCGGCAAAAAAAGAGCCATTCCAACTGTTGGGGATCAGTCGCGAATGGCTCAGTATTCGATGTAGCGCTTCCAGGCATCGGGGCCGCTGCCGACCGCGATCACCAGATAGCTGGTGCGAGGGATCTTCGGCTCCCAGTTCAGGCGCATGCCAGCCTCATTGGGCAGACGGTTGCCCTTGCGATGATTGCACTGATAGCAGGCGCAGGCGGTATTGGTCCACTGGTCGCGGCCTCCGCGAGAGCGCGGCACAATGTGATCGACCGTGAAATCCTGACGGGCCAGCACCTTGTCCCGCGAGAGTGAACCGGGGGCGGCTCCGCAGTAGATGCAGACATAATTATCGCGCAGCAGAACCCCCTTGCGGCTCCAGTGCGCCTGACGACGCGGCACATTGATGTAGGTGCGCAGGGCGATGACTGACGGCACGGGGAAATGATCCTTGACGGTGCGCAGGAACTCCCCGGTCTGTTCAACGACGGTGGCCTTGCCTGCCAGAAGCAGGTTGATGGCACGCGGCAGGCTGATGACCGCCAGCGGCTCCCACGTGCTGCCGTTTAACAGTAAAACGCGGCTGTAAATGATTCCACCAGACACAAAGAACCTCTTCTAACTCGTCCTGTGGGTTGAGGAAAGTATGCGACGATCTGGACGCACTTTCCAATTCACTATTATATCGCAATTCGTTTCCGGGTGGTGCGATCTGCGGCGAAATTCTGTGCGAAGCGTACAAATCCGACCGGTTCAGCAGACCGAAACCTGTCAGCGCGAGGTTTCAAAAATCGAGTCAATGACGATCGGCAGATTATCGCGCAGCGAGACGGCCCCCATCACGGAACGGGCGTGAATCCCCTGCTCGCCAAACACCTCAAGCATCAGATCGGAACAGCCATTCAGCACTTTGTGATGTTCCTCAAAGTCTGGAGCGGCGTTGACAAAGCCTTGCAGTCTGACAACACGCCGGACGGCATCCAGTGATCCGAGATAATCCCGCAGGACGGCGAGGATCTCCAAACCGGTGTCGCGGGCAAAGCGTATCCCCTCGGCTGTCGTGTATTCCGCGCCGAGTTTACCGCGAGGCGGTTTACCCCCACGGGCTGAAGGCCCTTTGCCGGAGACAAACAGCAGTGTGCCCACCTGCACGATGTTGGTATAGCTGGCGGCTGGGGCAC
Source organism: Chloroflexota bacterium (assembly GCA_023430545.1). Taxonomy (GTDB): domain Bacteria; phylum Chloroflexota; class Anaerolineae; order Aggregatilineales; family Phototrophicaceae; genus JAEZAF01. The sequence continues at coordinate 5,129 of JAEZAF010000116.1, read as the reverse complement.
TGGCGGACGGTAATTCAAGCCCTAGCGCGATTAAACGCTCTTCCGGAGTCATGATGTTTCCCAATGAAATAAGAATATGAATGAATTTTATAACGATGAACAGAGGTCAGGCGAGGAGACTGAAGCGCATCATCAGGTGGTTGTGTGGATTAAAGTGGCGAAAGCGGGACGAGCCAACACCCCTATCGGAACGTGTGATGATCGCAGCCAGGGTTTACCTGACCGTTGATGCATTCCACCGCTTTCGCCTGTGTATTGCGCCTTGCGTGTTACTGTGTAACGCCAGAGTCTCTGGTACTGTGTCTTACTTCTGCTGACCAAACTGCACGCGCCTTGCTGAGAGCGGCAGCCTTTACAGCTTCTTCGCAGGTGACGTTTATCGCCGCCTGCATGGTCTGAACTTTCATTCATGAGATCTTCGCCTCGACTCGTACTATCGAGCGCCGAATCTCCGATCGGGTCACTTTATGCATCCCATGCAGCTCATCCAGCGACTGAAGCCGGGATCATGCCGTGACGTACATAACGATTCGGGCCGCAATGTTACCGGGAACCCATTCGAACTTTTGCGCCTCAACCCATGAGGCGAACCGTGATCAGAGTACATCAGCGCCTCCCTTTCTTTTTTGTTTCTTTGATAAAGCCAATATCAACCTACTGCGATGCTTCCGTGATGCTGGTACTACTGCCGTTCTGAATTGCTGTGGTTCTGTTAGTTGAGAGTGTAACTGTGCCACTCTACAAAGAGTGACGTTTGACAGGCCTGAAACGTTCCCACTGATTTCAGAATTCCTGTGCGCGGCCCGTTTCATTGTGACGGGTTCGCCTCAGGCCTGGTGAAACACATGATGTAAAACACACATTATCGAACCGTTCAGGAGCTGCATGCATGGCGTGTGCCAGAGGCTGGCTGATGCGTGTCCGCAGTGGGTGCATCCTCTACCTGAACAATGTGCTGCGCGAAATGATCACTGAACTGCACGATGTTGGCTGGCAGCGGCTGAGCGGCCTGTCCATTCGCTCGACCGTTCTGCTCAGTCATCTGACGCCGCGACTGGCGTCCGGGCTTACGTGCGGCCCGCTGTGTACGGTTGGCTTCGATCTCGCTGATCGTCTCCTGCGCTGTGTAGACCAGTTCCTTCAGCATCCCGAGGACATCCTGCTCCCCCAGAGAAATAAAGTGCTGAAGGGTATTCTCGCTGGCGGCGCTGTGCAGATCATCCAGCAGTTCAAGGAGATCGCCCAGGCGATCCCCGTTATATATCAGCTCAAGGTCGTTCGTGTCGGCATTGGATATGATGTTGTTCACCAGGTTATCCCTCGGCATATCGCGCAATGTGTGCTGTGTGATCGCTGTCGTTCAGTCGATCATCAGGCCAGCATGTTCAGGAAAACAAAAGGGACGTGAGCCTAATTTCATCAGTCTCACGTCCCCGTTTGTGCTTCGCTTGTGCTTTCGCGTTTGCGATACCTGGGAACTCGTCGAGGTGCGCTGCGTATCTCGCGCCCGGGCCTATGCAGGCCTGAGGCGATCCTTGTAGCGTCCCCTACTTCGAGACCGATCTCTGCGATTGTTAAGCTTCGTCAGTGCGTATCCGGCAGTAATGTTGAATTCGTTGTGTTCCGGACCTTCCATCCAGGGCTCCGACCATCCGGCGTCTGAGGCGGGATTATCGGCGTCGTAACCAGCGGCGTTCTTCACGGCGGCGGGTTCATCGGCGGTACGACTATCGCCACCGATGACGACATCGATTTCGATCACGATGCCTTCGTAGCGATGACGGTCTTCACGCTGGTAAGCCCGACGTGCGTCGCCAAAAGCGCCGTCCTGCAGTGCCGCTGTGCTGTGTTCCGTGCGGAACGGTATTTCAACCCAGACACCGGCGACATTCGCGGCGGCAGCAGCGGCGGCGAACGTGGCAGCAGAATCCGTGGAGAGGAGGCGCGCGTCAGGACGCCGATCATCGAAACGATAATCGCCGTTCAGCAGGCGGAATCCACCCTCGGTAAGGGTTGAAATCGGCTTATTCGGTTGGTTGTTTAACCGGAAAAGCACAGCGGACAACATGGGTTAAGCGCCTTTTTCCACAGCGGTATCATCCAGCATCGCAAGGATGCTTTCGCCGGTGATAAACACCCGACGCATACCGCTCGGCTTACTGATTTTAAGATGGCCTTTACTGATCAATCGCTTCAGCGTGCTGAGGCTAATGCCTAAAGCCTCTGCCGCTTCCTGTCTCGAGTAGACGGCACCAGGTTCAATCCGTAGTCTGTTTGCGTTATCCGACATTTTGAACCTTCCTTTCTACACGTCACTAGGATCACACATAATCACAAGGATGTCAAGCGGTTCGATGCTGATTTTAACATTTCTTAACGGTTCACGAGAGTCTAAGGGGATCGGAAACAGCGGCGGTGTGTGTTTTGATACTTAAAATCTCATCCCCCAGTCCTTTTAAGGGTAGGTATTTCCATTAAATCTCACGAAAAACCCGGACAACGACATGCAAGCATGTTCAGGCGTTGTCCCTACAAAACACGTGAGAGGCAGGGACAGGGCCTGCCCTTTAGTTGCTGTCCGTCAGCAGATCGCGACCATTGAGGGGCTGTACCGGACGGGCATTCATCTCGTGGATGTCGGCGAAGGCGTCAATCTGCTCAACGGAGAGTTCTACCGGTTCGGCCAGCACCAGCCAGCGGACGATCTCGCTGCATGGCGGTGTGGTGAGCGATCCGTTATAGGTGGTATAGCGGCGGTCTTCCGGCAGCAGTGTGTTGAGGTCCAGCGCCTCACCGACGACTTCCGGCTCCCCTGTCTCGGCTGGCAGATGATCGAAGATCGGCGCATAGGCTTCGCCGCCGGTCTCGTTTTCAGGATCACCGGCGACCAGCAGCACACCCACCACCGCCAGATTAGTGCTGCGTGTATCCTGATGGATGAAGTGAATCTCCATGTCGGCGTGCTCGCCATCGACGGTGTGCTCGCTGGGACGATGGAAGTGGAACTGAAGCAGCGTGTACGTCAGGCCGTTATAGGTGATGGTGCTGCCTTCATCGACATTGACCTGAATGGTGTGGCCGTTATTGAAGATGCTGATGGCCGTCTCGGTGTAATCGAATTCGATGTCGGAGAGATTCAGCGCGGTTGTGCCGGTAAGGTCGATTGGTGACTCGGCAAGGCCGGTGCTGCACAGCGCGAATTCCGGACTCAGGTCTCCCCAGTGATCGGGGCCTTCTTCGCCTTCGTATGTCCAGTGAATGGGCTTATCACCTTCCCCGTGCTCGTCTTGCTGCGCGAGGCTCACAGCCCCGGATAACAGCAGTCCTGCCAACAAAAGGAATAAAACAGGCATCCGCAGCGGGATGCGGGAAATTCTGAGGTACAGCATGAACGTTTTCTCCTTATAAAGCGTGGTTGAAAAGGTGCAGCACTGATTCTGCTTTGCCCAGTATAGTGCTGACGCTGGCATCTGAAGGCGAAAGAATCGCGGACGGGATATGCTACACTTTTCCGCCAGCAGCCCAATTCTGCAAAGTGAGATCACAAACTTAAACGACAGGAAGAAGGACACTTATTTATGGCAGACCTGAAATGGTGGCAGCAGGCCGTGTTTTACCAGATCTATCCGCGCAGCTTTGCCGATGGCAACGGCGACGGCATCGGGGATTTTCCGGGGATCACCTCGCGGCTGGATTATCTGCGTGATCTGGGGATCGACGCGCTGTGGCTTTCGCCGCATTACCCTTCCCCGTTCCTCGACTGCGGCTACGATATCTCCGATTACAGCGATGTCGGGCCGGAGTACGGCACGCTGGACGACTTCAGGACCTTTCTGGATGAAGCACACCAGCGCGGGATTCGGGTGATCCTCGATCTGGTGATGAATCACTCGTCGCACCAACACCCGTGGTTCATCGAGTCACGCTCCAGCCGCGATAACCCGAAGCGCGACTGGTACATCTGGCGGGATGGGCGCGACGACGGCCCGCCGAATAACTGGGCGTCGATCTTCGGCGGCTCTGCATGGGAATACGACGCCGCGACCGACCAGTATTACTATCACGCCTTTCTGAAGGAACAGCCGGACCTCAACTGGCGCAATCCCGAAGTGAAGCAGGCCATGTGGGATGCGGTGCGCTTCTGGCTGGATATGGGCGTCGATGGCTTCCGGCTGGATGCGATCGCGACGATCTACGAGCATCCGGACATGCCGGATCACACGCTGCCGATCCCGACCGAGCGTATCGCCGACGGTCACGGCTTCGGGGAAAAAGAGTGGGAAGAACTGATGCGGCATCAGGTACAGCAGCCGGGTGTACACGAGCTGATGAAGGAACTGCGCGCCCTGATCGACGAATATCCCGGCGACCGTGTGCTGGTGGGTGAAGATGACGATGTGCTGTATCACGGCGAAGGGGATGACGAGCTGCATCTGGTGTTCAACTTCCCGCTGATGAAGGTGGAACGCCTGACTCCCAAGCACATCTACGCCAATCAGGAACGGCGGCTGGCCGAGCTTCCGGCAGGGGCATGGCCGTGCAATACACTCGGCAATCACGATGTCTCGCGGGTATGGTCCCATTATGCTGATGGCAGTCATGACGCGGAACGGGCGCGGCTGCATCTGGCACTGATGCTGACGCTCAAGGGGACGCCGTTCCTGTATAACGGCGAAGAGATCGGCATGGTCGATCTGACGCTGTCGCATCTGGATCAGATCCGCGATATGGCGGCAATCAGCCGGTATGAGGTGCTGACGGAAAAGCTGAAGTGGTCGCATCGCGAGGCGCTGGCCGCTGTCATGACGACCACACGCGACCGCTGCCGCACGCCTTTACAGTGGAGCGCCGAAGCCAACGCAGGTTTTAGTCCCGAAGGGGTAACAACCTGGCTGCCGGTGCATCCGAATCACGAGCATGGCGTCAGCGTGGCAGCGCAGCAGGACGATCCGGACTCGATGCTCAACTTCTACCGACGGATGCTGCGCGTGCGGAAGGCGACTCCGGCACTGGTCGAAGGGGAATACGAAGCACTGAGTCCGCACGACGAGTGTGTCGCCTTCCTGCGTTCGACGGACACGCAAACGGTGCTGGTCGTCCTGAACTTCTCGGATACAGTACAGACGGTG
>JAEZAF010000103.1 GCA_023430545.1 Chloroflexota bacterium | reverse complement strand
TGTGTCCGATTGTAACGTATACAGCCCGTGCACCGCACTAAAAACGCATGCCGCTTTTATCTGGGTGTAGAAAGGATGAAGCAGCAAGGTGATCAGCCTGGGCCGGAAGAATCCGGCCCCTACCAGTGTGTTTTGTAGATTTCCCACGCAGGGACAGGGCTTTACTGCGTGCAGTGTCGCCCTGTCCGCGCTGGTGACCGGTTTTCAGAGCGTCGCTAGCGCACGTAGGCCTGCGGGACACCGCCATCGACCGTGATCACTGCGCCGGTCGTCTTGGCGCTGCGTGATCCGGCGAGGAAGGCAATCGCCTCGGCCACATCTTCCGGCAGGATCTCGACCTTCAGCGTGTTGCGCTCCTTATAAAAGGCGTTGATGTCATCGACGCCGATCTTGTACTGCCTGGCGCGGGCTTCCTTCCACTGGCTGTCCCAGATGCTGCTGCCCTGAATCACGGCGTCCGGCAGCACGGAATTGACACGGATACCGTAACCGCCGCCTTCTTCCGCCAGACTGCGTGCAAGGTGGATCTCGGCGGCCTTGGCGGTGCTGTAAGCGGTCGCACCCTTGCCCGGGGCGATGCTGTTCTTGCTGCCGACGAAGACCATCGACCCGCCGATGCCCTGTGCCCGCATGATCTTGTAGGCTTCACGCGCCACGAGGAAATAACCGGTGGCGAGGATGCTGATATTCTGCTGCCACATCGCCAGCGTCGTCTCTTCAATCGGTGCGCCGCCTGCGATCCCGGCATTATTGACCAGAATATCCACGCCGCCATACGCCAGCACTGCCTGACGGAAGGCTTCCTGAACGGCGGACTCGTCGGTCACATCGGTGCGCACGAACATCGCACGGCGGAAACCGAACTTTTTGTTCAGTTCTTCGGCGACTTTTTCGCCCTGTTCCTGATTGATGTCAGCGATGACGATGTGTGCGCCATCCTGTGCCATACGGAACGCGGTCGCACGGCCAATGCCGCTGGCAGCGCCGGTGATAAAGGCCACCCGTCCGGCGAACTCACGCGGCGCAGGGGCCAGCTTGAGTTTGTACAGTTCCAGCGGCCAGTATTCGATGTCGTAGGCTTCTTTTGCCGTCAGGCTGACGAATCCGCCGAGCGCTTCTGAGACACCAATCACCTCAATGGCGCGGTGGTAAAGCTGGCGGCTGACATCAGCATTCGTCGCATCCTTGCCGGTGTTGACCATACCGAGGCCGGGGATCAGGATTACACGCGGCGCGGCATCACGGATTTCGTCTCCGGCTTCCTTGTTTTCGTCAAAATAGGCGCGGTAATTTTCCACATATCCCGCCACGCCGGATTTCAGTTTTTCCTTCAGCGCGTCCACACCCTCAGACGGGTTCCAGTCCACGTACAGCGGCTGACGCTTCACATGCACCAGATGATCCGGGCAGGCTGCCCCCTGCTGGCTGACTTCACCGGTGTTGGCGCTGCCGACCATATCCAGCACGGTGTTGCTGTCATCATAGGCAAGGATGGCCGGGCTTTCCTGCGAGACTGCACCGCGCAGCACCGGCAGCACCTGTGCCATGATGTCCTGACGCTGTGCCTTGTCCAGTGCCGGGACGCGCAGTTCGCCGAACACGCGCTTTCCCTTGCGCTTATCGTTGTTGTAGTCTTCCGCTTCCTGAATGATGCGCATGGTGTTTTCGTAGCAGGTTTTGGAGTCCTGCGCCCATGTGACAAGGCCGTGCTTGCCCATCACCACGCATTCGATGTTGGGATTCTCGCGCACCTTCTGGCCGATCCACTTGCTGAGCGTGAATCCGGGGCGGATATACGGCACATAGGCCATACGATCCCCAAAGACCTTACGCGATTCGGCTTCAGCATCCGGCGTGCAGGCCAGTGAGATCAGTGCATCGGGATGGGTGTGATCGACATGCTTGTAAGGGACAAAGGCATGCAGCAGGGTTTCGATGCTCTGGCGTGGGCGGCCCGGTTCGAAGACTGTGAACGAGAGATATTCGGTCATCTCTTCGTCGGTCATGGCTTCGCGCTGGAACAACGGCTCGATATCCGCCATACGCAGCAGTGCAAACTGCGATGCCTTGATGGTCGCGACATCTGACCCGGACGCCTTGACCGCCAGCACTTCGACTTCACGCCCCATGTGATCGGGCAGCATCAGTTTAGCGCTGGTGTTGCCGCCGTAAATGTTGACGACCGCACGATCGCGACCGAGGATGTTGCTGCGATAGACAAGACCGTCCAGGTCGGGGAGCGCAGCGGCCTCAGCATCGTTCCATAGATTTTTTGGCATGTATCAGACCTTGTGGGTTTCGTTTGCTTTCGTTTTGCAACAAAACATATCGCAGTGCTTTGAAGCTGTCAACATTGTGAAGAAAAATACAAGAATCAGAAGGCTGGCACCATGACCTGATCGACCCGCACCCCGGCCTGACGGAACTGCTCGACCGCATCCGATGGCGCTGCCTCACTGGTGATAATGCGATCCACCTGATTCAATGCTGCGTAGGTATAAGGCGACACCTGCCCCCACTTACTTGAGTCGATCAGGATGACAGCGGCCATGCAGCGCTGAAACAGGGCGCGTTTCATCTCGGTTTCTTCCGGGCTGATATCGGTGATACCGGCCTGAAGTGAAAGGCCGCGTGCGCCAAAAAATCCGAGGTTCAGGTTCAGTTCGGGGATCGTTTCGGGGCTATCCACCAGCGCCACCGAATCCCGCCGAAGCCTGCCACCGGGCATAATCACCTGAATGCGCGGCGTATCCAGAAACTGCTGCGCGATCAGCAGGCTGTTGGTGACAATCGTCAGCCCATCGAAGCGCCTGAGGAACGAGGTCATCGCGAAGGCGGTGGTGCTGGCGTCCAATCCAATGCCGTAGCCATCCTGAACCAATGCACTGGCGGCCTGCGCAATCGCCAGCTTCTCTTCTTCGGCCTTGCGACGGCGCACTTCGAATGACAGCTCCGAGATCCCGCCGAGCATCGAGGAATACTGTTTGCTGACTGCCCCGCCGTAGGTGCGTTCCAGCAGACCTTCATCTTCCAGCGCACGCAGATCCTGCCGGATGGTCACGGCGCTCACCCGCAGCCTTTCACTGAGCGATTTGACCGAGACACGGCCATTTTTATTCAAATCATCGAGGATGACGCGTCTGCGTTCTTCTAAAAACAGCGGCTCAGTCATTTGACTCTACTTTCGTGACGGCATAAACTGAAAGACAAAGAAAGCAAACATAACTTGATGCACTACTATTGAATCTTCATACCAGTAAAAGGTCAAGCACATGACGCAGAATCACGCCGATTATCAGGTCGATTATAACCGTTTATCGGATCGACTCACGGCACAGGGCAGCGATGTATCGGCAATCGTCCAGAAGCTGAAGGCACAGCGGATCGAAACGCCGTCATGGGGATACGGGAACAGCGGCACGCGCTTTAAGGTCTTCCCGTGGCCGGGGGCGGCCCGAAACGTGTATGAAAAGCTGGACGACGCCGCCTATATCCACCGGCTGACCGGCGTGGCTCCGTCCGTCGCGCTTCACATCCCGTGGGACAAGGTCGATGACTGGTCGGGGCTGTCGCAGTATGCGTCGGATCAGGGCGTCTCGATCGGCGCGATCAATCCCAACGTCTTTCAGGATGAGCAGTACAAACTCGGCAGCATCTGCAACCCGTCTGCTGCGGTGCGAGAGGAAGCCGTCGCGCACATGATCGAATGCTGCGAGATCATGGCGCAGACCGGCAGCAATCTGCTGAGCCTGTGGTTTGCGGATGGCACGAATTATGCCGGTCAGGACAGCATCCGCCTGCGCAAACGCCGCATGGAAGAAGCGCTGGCACAGGTCTATCAGCATCTGCCCGCCGAAGGCCGCATGCTGATCGAGTACAAGTTCTTCGAACCTGCCTTCTATCACACTGACCTCTCCGACTGGGGGACGGCCTATGCCACCGCCCTCAAACTGGGTGAACGCGCCGAAGTGCTGGTCGATACCGGCCATCATGCACAGGGGACTAACATCGCTCACATCGTTGCCTTCCTGCTGGATGAAGGGCGGCTGGGCGGTTTCCACTTCAATGCACGGCGTTATGCGGATGACGATCTGATTGTTGGCAGCAGCAATCCGTTTGAGCTGTTCGAGATCTTCGTCGAACTGGTCTCTGCTGGTGATGCTGCGAATAACGTCGCTTACATGATCGACCAGAGCCATAACATCGAGCCGAAGCTGGAAGCGATGCTGGTCAGCATCCTCAACTGCCAGACGATGTACGCCAAGGCGCTGATTGTCGATTACAGTACGCTGCGCGAACGTCAGTTGAATGGCGATGTCCTCGGTGCACACCGCCTGCTGACTGATGCCTTCGAGACCGATGTGCGCCCGCTGCTGATGCACGTGCGCGAAGAACTGGGTGCGCCGGTTGATCCCTTTGCTGCCTATCGCGCCGATGGCTATGCGAAACAGGTTGCTGAAGCACGCGGTGTCGCCAGCGGAGACAGCGGGGGTTACCCCGGCTGATTGAACCTTTCTGAACCATTATAACTTGACAGTGGGTCAGCATCTGCCGTAGCATAAAGGGCAATAATTACGCCCACCCCAAAGGCTGTCGCTGTGACTGATCCACTGTTACTTGATTTCCCCGACTCGTTTGAAACGGAGCGACTGCTGATCCGCCCACCGCAGCGTGCCGATGCCCAGATTCTGTATGAGGCAGTCAAGGAGTCTCAGGCCGAGCTGGACCAGTGGATGCTGTGGTCAAAGAATTACACGCTGGAAGACTCCATCCAGTATACACGGCGGGCGCTGGCGCAGTTCATCATGCGCGAAAATCTCGCCATGACCATCTGGCGCAAAGCGGATCTGCATTTTGTCGGTAATACCGGCCTGCATGCGATTAACTGGGAACAGCGCAAATTCGAAATCGGCTACTGGCTGCGCACCTCCGCTTACGGTCAGGGCTACATGACCGAGGCCGTCAACGGGCTGACACGCTTCTGCTTCGAGGAGCTGGAAGCGACCCGCGTCGAGATCCGCTGCGACGCCGACAATGATCGCAGTGCAGCCGTCGCACGCCGCGCCGGTTACACGCAGGAAGCGCACCTGCGCAGTGAGGGCCTCAACACTGCTGGTGTGCTGAGTGACACACTGATCTTCGGGATGCTGCGCGCTGATTACGACGCGAAAATCGGTCAGGCGTGATCACGATGCCGACGATGATGACAACCACCAACCCACTGCTGCTCGACTTCCCCGATACGATTGAAACCGAACGGCTGATTCTGCGTCCGCCGCAGCGCTCCGATGCTGAAATCTTTTATGAGGCGGTAGCGGAGTCTAAAGCAGAAATGGACCGCTGGATGCCGTGGGCGCTTAATTACACGCTGGAAGATGCCATCCGGTACACGCGCCGCGTACAGGCGAAATTTATCACCCGCGAGGACCTCGGCCTGCTGATCTTTCGCAAATCCGATCAGCACCTGATCGGCGGGACCGGCCTGCATCGCATCAACTGGCAGCAGCGCCGCTTCGAAATCGGCTACTGGCAGCGGACCAGCGCCGTTGGCCACGGGTATATCACCGAAGCCGTCCACGCACTGACACACTTCTGCTTTGAGGTTCTGGACGCTGCACGGGTTGAAATCCACTGTGAGGTAGACAATGACCGCAGCGCGGCGGTTGCCCGTCGTGCCGGTTTCAAACAGGAAGCGCATCTGCGCCACGCGATTGATACTACAGCAGGCGAACTGAACGACCGCCTGATCTTTGGGATGATTCGCACAGATTACGAAGCCAGATCCGGTACAGATAAAACATAGGCAGAGTTGGTGCGCTCGGCTATGCTGTGCATATGTACCGGAGGCAGCCTGGGTCGGAAGCATCCGCCCCCTACATTTTGCGTATGTGTGTAGGGACAGGGCCTGCCCTGTCCGGATTTTAAAGCAGCAGCAGAAAAGGAGCAGAGGGTTGCCGGTCATCATCCATGCAGAACGCCCGGACACACCAGACGCCGCAAGTCTGATCGAGGAACTGGAAGCGCATCTCGGTGCACTGTATCCCAGTGAAAGCCGTCACGGATTCAGCATCGAACGGCTGATCAGTGAGCATGTCGCGTTCTTCGTCCTGCGTGAAGATGGCGCTGCCGCCGGATGCGGGGGCGTCAAACTGTTCGACACCGAGTTCGGCGAGATCAAGCGCATGTATGTGCGTCCGCAGTACCGGGGCAAAGGCTTCGCCAAACGCATCCTGACGCATCTTTCCGATTATGCACTGGTGCAGGGTGTGACGCTGCTGCGGCTGGAAACAGGCATCCATCAGCACGAAGCCATTCGCCTGTACGAGCAGATGGGCTTCTATCGCATCGGACCGTTTAAGGGCTATCAGCCAGACCCGAACAGCCTGTTCTTCGAAAAATCACTCACTACCTCGGCAGCGTCCACCACTACCGAGGCGGCTGCGGGCTGAGTGATTCGACCAGTTCGAGCGTGAAGTCTTCCATCGACTCGATGTGCGCATCTGCCAGTGACAGCACTTCATCACTCAGCGGAAAGTCTGGACTAGGCGCGGCAATGGCATACATCCCGGCGGCCTTCAGTGAGCGCAGGCCGTTGCCGGAGTCTTCAATGCCGACTGCCCTGCTCGGCTCCACCCCCAGATGCTGAAGCGCGGCAAGGTAAATATCCGGCGACGGCTTGCCGTTTGGGATGTCGTCGCCAAAGACCATCACTTCGAAGATCTTATCCAGTCCGGTGAGCTGTGTGACATGCTGGATCAGCGGCGTCGGCGAGCCGGACGCCAGCCCGACGCGGTAGCGGCTGGCCGCAAGTCGGACCGCTTCTACCGCACCGGGGCGCACCGGCAGACGCTCGGTATACTTGGCCCGCATCCGTTCGATCATCTCATCAGCAATCTGGCGCGGATCAAAATCCAACTCCATGCGCTCGCGCATCACCTCGGCCCATTCCAGTGTGGCACGTCCCATCACCAGTTGATAGTCGTCCTGTCCCCAATGCTTGCCCAGATCACGGGCGTACTCGATCCGCCCCTGCGCCCAGTAGACCTCCGAGTCCACCAGTACGCCATCCATATCGAAGATCACAGCCTCAATCGGCATCGCTTCTCTGCTCCTGTTTCAGATAGATCGCAATTCACACAGACGGCGGATACGGAATCAGCCGGACCTGCGGCAGCAGCCGTTCGACATCTTCACGACGGCACTCGGCAGTCCCCGGCATCATCACCACAGCAGAGGCCGCCGCGAACCCCAGCCGAAGCCCTTCCTCAATCGGCTGACCTCGCTCAATCGATGCCGCCAGACCAGCGAGAATCGCATCCCCTGCCCCGGTCGCGCTGGCGACTTCGACTTCCAGCGGCGGGATGTGCCATGCGGCATCCGGCAGGACGACCAGCCCCCCCTCGCTGCCCATCGAGATCACCGGAATCGTGCCGTACTGTTCCAGCACAACGCGTCCGGCACGGTAGGCGTCTTCCAGTGTGTTGATCGGATAACCGACAAGTCCTTCGAGTTCGTGATGATTGGGTTTGATGAGGGTCGGGCCGGATTTCAGACCGGCACTCAGGTTTGGCTCCGCCGCATCGAAGATCACTGGCACCTGCTGCGCCCGTGCCAGCGCGATCAGGTCGGTGTAAAAGGTTTCATCCAGACCACGCGGAAGCGTCCCACCCAGGACGACGCAGCTCGCCTGCGGCAGCAGTTCAAGATAGCGTGTGCGCAGCGCGGCAAGCTGCTCCGGCAGCACGTTCATCGTCACGGTGGTGATGGTCGTCTGCCATGACTCCGCTGGCACAACAATATTGACGCAGATGCGTGTATCGCCTTCCGCCGGTGTGAAATCGACAGTCACACCTTTGGAGCGCAGCATCTGTTCCAGACGAGTACCGGTCGCACCACCCGCGAATCCGAGGGCGTGGCTGGCAATCCCCAGTTCACCGAGGATGTATGAGGCATCGGTCGGTTTGCCGCCGGGGCTGTAGAGTGCTTCGGTCGCGCGGATGGTGCGCTGCTGGACGAATTCCGGGATAAATAAGGTCAGATCAACGGTGGTATTGCCGGTGACAGTCAGGATCATCGGGCGGCCTATGCCTGATACTTTGCCATCTGCGCTTCCATCGCCTCATGGCGCGCACGTCCGCTGTATAATCCACCGGACATCAAAATACAGTAGGCGTTGGTGTCGATGCGCTCAACCGCATCGGCTGCCAGATCGAGATCACGGCCCATCAGAAACAGCCCATGATACGGCGCGATGACAGCGGCGGCGTGCTTCTGGATACGCGCTTCCTGCCCCCGGATGCCGTTTACCACGTTCAGTGACAGATCGGCGGAATGTGCCGGGGAGAAATCGACCACTTCCACAACGCCGAATTTGCGTGTGGCTTCCATCACCGGCCAGATCGGTTCTCCGGCAGCGGCGAAGACCATCACATTCCGGGCGTGCGAGTGGATGACTGCTGTTCCGTGTTCACCGAATTCACGGTGCAGACCCAGATGTACTTTGGACTCGCGGGAAAGCTGTCCACTGCCAGCCAGAATCTCAGCGTCGAGGCTGACGACCATCACATCGTCGGGCGTCAGGGACCAGTGATGCCGCAGACCGCTGTAACTTGGCGAGATGCACACCTGATCCCCGACGCGGACGCTGATGTTGCCTCCACCGAGATCCATCAGATGACGATCGAACAGCATCAGCGCGATCTGCGCGATGGCCGTCCGTGTGTCCTGAATTTGCTCAGTAAGCTCAAGACTGGCCATAATAGGGCTGCACTTTCATTCAGACTATACTTTCAATTCAACAGCTTCCGGAATTCTGCGCTGATTATAGCGCAACAATGCCACAGTTTCAGACCATTACAAAGGTGAGTTCCCATGACCGGCACGATCCCCAACTTCGAATTCGCAACTGCGACGCGCATCATCTTCGGCGCAGGGCAGGCAGCATCACTGGGCAAACTGGCCCGTGAGTATGGGCAGAGGGCGCTGTTTGTCACCGGCAGCAGTGCGGAACGGGTCGAACCACAGCGGCAGAATGTCGAAGCCAGCGGCGTCCGCACCATCCCCTTTACGGTCGGCGGCGAACCGACGATTCAGATGGCAGGTGACGGCGTCCGGCTGGCGAAGGAAAACGGCTGCGAACTGGTGATCGCGGTCGGCGGCGGCAGTGTAATCGACGCGGGTAAGGCCATCGCCGCGCTGGTGACGAATCCCGGTGACATCCTCGATTATCTGGAAGTGATCGGCAAGGCACAGCCCCTGGAGAATGCCCCGCTGCCCTTTATTGCAGTGCCTACAACCGCCGGGACTGGTGCGGAGGTCGCACGGAACGCGGTACTGTCATCCGCAGAGCATGCGGTGAAGGTCAGCCTGCGCAGCCCGCTGATGCTGCCCAAAATCGCACTGGTGGACCCGGAGCTGACGTATGATCTGCCACCGAACCTGACCGCCAGCACCGGCATGGATGCGCTCACACAGTTGATCGAGCCGTTTGTCTCGGTGGCGGCCAATCCGCTGACGGATGCGCTGTGTCGGGAAGGGATTCAGCGTGCAGGGCGATCACTGCGGACGGCGTTTGAACAAGGCGCAGCCGCCCCGGCAGCGCGTGAGGATATGGCGCTGGCGAGTCTGTTCGGTGGGCTGGCACTGACCAATGCTAAACTGGGGCTGGTCCACGGGTTCGCGGGGCCGCTCGGTGGCATGTACCCGATCCCGCATGGCGTGGCCTGTGCTGCACTGCTGCCGCATGTAATGTCCGCCAATATCGCTGCGCTGCGTGCCCGTGAAGCGGAGAACCCATTCTTCACACATGCCCTTGACCGTTATACCGAGGTCGCCCGCATCCTGATCAGTAACCCACAGGCTACAGCCGAAGCCGGTGCCGCATGGATCAGTGAACTGTGCTACACCCTTCAGATTCCATCGCTCGCTGAATACGGAATCGACTCCAAACATTTTGATGCCATCATCGAAAAAGCAGAAAACGCCAGCAGCACCAAAGGCAATCCGCTGGCGTTAACACATGGGGAACTGTATGCCATTCTGCAAAATGCATCCCACCCAGCGGGTGAGGTGTAACGGGCACTGGAGGATATTCAATCTTCAGCAAACGGCGGACAGCGCGGGCGAAAATCCTCGTTTTGGTCCACTTCGTTTGAAAATTCGAACCGCACAATCAGCACATCCGTGCTACACTGAACAGTCCGGCACCTTAACATCTCGAAACCGGCACAGCAGGTAATACTACCCTTCATACGACCTGTTTTTCTCCCTTCCCTCGGAATGCAAAATCGCAGATTTTGTCGAGTGGTTAGCATTGTAAGCAATGCCGGGAAGGGAAAGCGGAATTTATTCCGCCGGGATAGGGGGCATTGAATACCACCCGCCGTCTCGCAGTTGCTGCAAATGTGCAGCAGATTTTCAACGTTGAGGGGAAAAACCGCTGCTGCCGCACAAAAATTTTGTGCAGCAGCAGCAGCAAACAGCAGCTCGTTGTGGCGCCCTTGCGGCGCCTTGCGGCGTAAATGCGCCACAATTCAGCCACCACCGCCACATTTTGAGGGGAAAATGGTTACTGTGGCGTAAAATTTTCACGCCGCCGCCACCGCCACAATCCACAGACGACAGGAACAACACCTGTCGTCGGCCTGCCCTCATCACATCGCGTCTTTTCAGATAACGTCCAGCGTCATCGGTGGAAGCAGGATTACGAACGTCGGTTGACCTGCCCGGAACCGTTGATGCTGGCTTCGACTTCCGGCTCGCCAGTGTAGTTGACAGATCCACTGCCATCGACGCTTGCATTCAACTGATCGGTCACGTGAACATCGGCGTTGCCAGAACCATCCAGATCAATCCGAGCGATCCTGCTGATGAGGTCGTCGGCATCATAGTCGCCGCTGCCCTTCAGATAAACTTCCTGTTCAGCCACTTCACCACTGAGCATGATGTCACCCGAGCCGCCGCCCGTCCCATAGAATTTCGCGGCGGAAAGCGCGCCTACACTGAAACTGCCGGAGCCGTTGGTGCTGAGTTCAAACAGGTTACTGATCGTCACCGTCTCGAAGTTGACATTACCAGAGCCTTCCAGCACGACCTTCAGATCCTCGCCGGTGGTGATACTGCCTGCCGCATTACCCGAACCGCGCAGCGTGATCGCATTCAACAGCGGGACGGTCAGCGTGTAATTCAGCACCGTGGGGGCAATCGTGGTCCCACGCTTCACACCGACCGTGAGCGTATCATTATTTACATCGACTTCAAGCAGTGGCAGGATGTTGTCATCCGCTTCAATCGTCAGGGTTTCGGCCTCACCCATGATAATCGTCAGCTCTCCAACATCATTCAACACCACCTGCTGCACGCCGGTGACAACCCTTTCTTCAGTCCGCACATTACCAGAACCCCGTGTGACGGTATTGCATGCAGCCAGTACGCTCAGCATAGTCAGGATGATCAGTGTGCCGAAAAATATTCTGGGGAAGCGCAGAGTCATATTCAGATTTTCCTTGGTCACGTCAATAAAAAAGCGTCATGCACTGTACTACGCACATGACGCTGTTGAGTTGCATTATCGGGGTGTTATACGGCAGCATCCCCCTGCTCGACTGACGGTGAGCGCAGGATGCCACGGTTAATCAGCAGTTTGTCGATTTCGGTGGCAACCAGCACCAGCGCCGCCAGTCCAGTCGATACCAGCAGTGCGGTGATCGAAATGGGATAGGTTTCGAATGTGGCCTGCAGGAATGGGAAGTAAACGACCAGCAGTTGCAGGATGAAGGTCGAGAGCACCGCCCAGAACAGCAGCATATTCTTGCGGAACCATGACTTGAAGAAGGATTCACGGTCACCGGCATGCAGCCCGGCGACATGGAACATCTGCCCGAAGGCCAGCACGGTAAAGGCGATGGTGCGCGGGATGCGCAGTGCCTGCGCCAGAATCGGGTTCTCGGCTTCGAAGCCGCCTTCTTCGGGATGTGCGGTCAACAGGGAGACACGCTCTGTCTCTGACATGCTTTCCCAGTTTTCCGGCACCAGCTCATCTTCCAGCAGGATCTCAGTCAACTGCTGTTGGGAGACTTTCTCGAGGCCCAGCGACGGGCTGAACGGGTCCATTCCATAGGCAGTGTGACCATAGATAAAGCCGATCAGCGAAACGATACCCAGCACGACTGCGAGGAAGATAATCTGACGGCCCAGCCCGTGTGCAAAGATGCTTTCACCCTTCGGGCGCGGCTTGCGCTTCATCACGCCAGACTCAGCGCCTTCGAAGCCGAGCGCGATCGCGGGCAGACCGTCGGTGACGAGGTTGACCCAAAGGATCTGAATCGCCAGCAGCGGGATCTTCATACCGATCAGAATGGCGACAAACATCACCAGAATCTCACCGACATTTGAACTCAGCAGGTAGCGCACAAACTTGCGGATGTTATCGTAAATCGTGCGGCCTTCTTCAACCGCCGCGACGATCGAGGCGAAGTTGTCATCGGTCAGCACGATGTCCGCCGCACCCTTGCTGACTTCGGTACCGGTGATCCCCATCGCCACGCCGATATCGGCCTGTTTGAGCGCGGGCGCGTCATTGACGCCGTCACCGGTCATCGCGACGACTTCATCCATGCCTTGCAGTGTCTTGACCAACCGCAGCTTATGCGTGGGGGAAACACGGGCGAAAGCAGATGTGCGCTTCAGCGCTTCGGCCATCTCTTCATCAGACATCGCTTCGAGTTCGGCACCGGTGATTGCCTTTTCACCATCGTTCAGGATACCGAGATCCCGGGCGATAGCTTCAGCGGTCAGCGCATGGTCTCCGGTGATCATAATCGGGCGGATACCGGCACCACGGGCTACGCTGACGGCGTCACGGGCTTCAGGCCGCGCCGGGTCAAGGATGCCGACCAGCCCCAGCAGTGTCAGATCACGTTCCAGTTCGGGTTTGACTTCCTGTGGCACCTGTTCCAGCGGACGATAGGCGATACCGAGCACACGCAGCCCCTGCCCGGCCATCACATCCACCTGATTCTGCCACGCCTCGCGGCGCTGTGGGGACAGTTCCTCTCGGCCACTGGTCTGATGCTCGTACTTCGCCCACTCGATCAGGCGGTCCGGTGCGCCTTTGGTCAGGGCAATGACTTCGGCCTGACCGAACAGCGTCTCGTTCTCATCATTGATGTTATGAATGGTGGTCATGGCCTTGCGTTCACTGCTGAAGGGCAGTTCTGCCACACGGGGCATGACTTCTTCAAGACGTTCACGCGTCCAGCCGACTTTCTGCGCCGCGACCAGCAGTGCGCCTTCGGTGGTATCCCCAACAACATCGAAGCCGCCGTTCTCGTTGGCTTCCAGATAGGCATCGGTTGAAAGTGCCATCGCCTTCAGCATGCGTTCGACCGTGTCATCACTGCCGGGATCAATCGGCGCACCCTCGGGTGAGACAAAATCACCTTCCGGCGTATAGCCGATACCGGTGACGCGCACATCATCATGCCCAGGCAGCGCCAGCAGCGTGGTGGTCATCTCATTCTTGGTCAGTGTGCCCGTCTTGTCCGAGCAGATGTTCGTCACAGAGCCGAGCGTTTCTACCGCAGGCAGACGGCGGATGAGGGCGTTGCGCTTCACCATCCGGGATGCGCCAAGTGACAGGCTGATCGTGATAATAGCCGGAAGCCCTTCCGGGACGGCCGCCACCGCCAGGCTGATGGCTGTAATCAGCATCTCCTGAAACGGCAGACCGCGCAGCAGCCCGACGATGAAGACCGCGATCACGACCACGACCGCACCCTGTACCAGAATCACGCTCAGGCGGTTCAACTGGCGCTGAAGCGGCGTCTCGGTTTCTTCGACACCCATCAGCATGCTGGCAATGCGTCCGAGTTCGGTCTTGAGTGCCGTCCCGGTGACCACCATTTCCCCACGCCCGTAGGTGACCGATGTCCCCATGAAGGCCATATTCTTACGATCACCGATACCGACATTTGCGTCGCTGATCACCGCAACCGATTTTTCGACCGGCACGGATTCACCCGTCAGCGGTGATTCGTCGATCTGAAGGTTGCGGCTGAGAACCAGACGTCCGTCTGCGGGGACTCGATCTCCTTCCTGAAGGAGCAGGATGTCACCGGGGACAATGTCCTCAGCGCTGATCTGATGTACCTCTTTGTTACGGCGTACCCGGACCTTTGGCACCTGCATGGCGCTCAGTGCGGCCAGTGCCTGCTCCGCCTGATATTCCTGATAGGTGCCGAGGGCAGCATTCAGGAGGACGATCACCAGAATGACAACCACGTCTTTGACATCACCGAGGAAGTAGGAAATCACTGCCGCCGCAATCAGGATAATCATCATGAGGTTGGTAAACTGGCTGATGATGACCTGAAGAAGCGAGGCACCTGATTCGGTCGGAAGTTTGTTCTGACCGTGTTCCGCAAGGCGACGTGCGGCTTCGGCATCGGTCAGACCGTTCGCAACGTCGGATTTTAGCTCTGCGACGGCTGCATCAATTTCTAGCTGATAAAACTCCGCCATAGAGGTGCGCTCCCTGTGTTATGGTGAATTCCGGTTCGTTCAGTCTTTTTTTGGTATAGCGTATCCGTTTATACAGCCTCTCTGAAGTGAAAGGTATGCGCCGAAAGAATCCGGCCCCTGCATCCCGTGTCCGTGTTGGGCAGCGCCTGAACAATGCGTTCAGGTCGTTTTCCGCCGTTTCCAAAGGACTCTGAGCCGGGTTTCGTGAATATTCAGATACACTCTGGCTGATGTGGCAATTTTTACAGCTTCAGTTGTTGCAGTGTGGATTATAGCAGGATGTCCCTGACACGAAAGGAAGCGACCGTGTCGCTTCCTTAAGTCACATATTCCTTTAATTTGAGGTCGATACCTCAGAGGATACTGCTCAGGCTTCAGTCAATGAGCGAAGTGGCCGCTGGAGACTGTCTTCAAGCCCGCCGGGACGGTTGCGCAGCAGCCAGATCTGCCGCTGACGCAGGGCCAGCGCCGCATACTCCATCCACAGGCGCACCGGCGCTTTGTCCGGAGACTCCTGCCGGAAGATCATCCACTCGGCGGCCAGCCGGAGCAGATTAGCCGCATGCTCGTATTCCTCACGGACGATCTCGCTATCGACCAGATACATATCGGTCTGACGCAGCAGCGCGAGCTGTTCGTCGATGAGCGCGATGACACGACGCAGCGTCTCCGGTGAGGTCTCCGGGACCAGATGTTTGCCCCAGCGCGGCAGTGCCGGGTTCGGATAGGTCGGGTCAGCCAGTTGTCCGACATTCTGCATGGCGTAGGCCAGCACGCCGCCGTTGATCTGCTCCAGTCCAGTGAGCTTGTAAGCGTTGCCGAGTTCGACGGCGACACGTCCCATCAGACCAGCGCGGTCGCGGAAGACATGAGCGCTCAGCACATCGGCGTAATCGTCGCGGTTGTTGGATTCAAAGCACCAGCTTACCGCCGCGCCAATCGCGAAACCCGGATAGCTGACCGACAGCGGCTGCCAGTGACCGTTATCGCCCCAGTCGGTATTGAGGAAGCCAATCGCGCCGTGCTTCAGCCCATTCTGGGCGGCGTTTTTGAGATTGCCGATCATATTGTCCACGCGACCGATCAGGCTGTTCCAGCTCGATGTACCGGGGCAGACATAAAACGGAATCCCGGAGTCTGCGAAGACCTTGCAGTGACCGTCGAAGTCATGAGTTGATTCGTAGCCCCATTCCATCGCGATGATATCTCTGGGCAGTTCCGGCACGAGTTCGGGGTAATGCATGATAATGTCGCCCCAGAACTGCATCTGGCTGCCATGCGACTTCACCAGCTCGTAGAGCTTCAGCAGGTATTCCAGATACACCCGTCCGCCGTTCTGTTCCACAGCTTCACGGCTTTTGCCCTTGCCGAGTTCCCACGGTTCATCCCCGCCGACGTTGAACAGCTTACTGCGAAAGTGCGGCAGCAGTTCGTCGTACAGGTCGCGCATCAGCTCGATACTGCCGGGGTCCTGCGGATCAAGCGTCGTCGGCTCAGACTGCCCGCCCCAGGAGAAAGTGAAGCCGTCGGGCGTCTCGGCCAGATGACGGTAGCGGTCATGCTTCAGCCAGCGCTCCATATGTCCGAGGCTGTTCTGATTGGGGACCAGCTCGATGTGGTGCTCACGGCAGAAGGCGTCCAGCTCCATGATCTCCTGACCGGTCATCGGCGAGGCCTGCACCCATACTTCGCGGTGATTCTGATAGGCGAAGGTGTGTTCGGTATAAAGCTGAAGCTGATTGACCTTCCATGCCGCCAGCTTACGCACAAGCTGAAACAGCGTGTCCATCGTCGGCACTTTGTCGCGGCTGATGTCCAGCATCACACCGCGCACGGCGAAGTCAGGATAATCGTCGATCACCACCTGTGGCAACCGCACCCAGTGCTGATTCAGAAGCTGGCGCAGGGTCGCACAGCCGTAATAGATCCCGGCGGCGTCCCGTGCCCGGATTTCGATCGCACCACGTGGATGTTCGTCATCGATGCGGTAAATCTCAAGGTGATAGCCCTGCGCATGGGGATAGCTGTCATCCAGTGTCAGTGTCAGCACGGGGGTGGTACCGCCGCTGTGCGCCACGACTTCATACATGGCACCGGCACTGTAAAACGAGTCGCGCACCAATCGGGCTTCGGACAGCAGGTCCGGCGGCGCGACTATCAATCCGACCGCCGGGATTTCAACTTCCTGTCCCGGTTCGTACTGGATGTGGCGCGGATAAGGTAACAGCAGCAGATCATTCTCAGGCATGTTAATGGATATACCTTCTCATCAGAAATAAATTCACGCCGTCTTCAGATCACTTCAGACGACTTGTTCATTCTACTGTATATCGGTCGCTGTGTTCGCCGGTCATCCCGGTGATGATGCGCTCGACTTCCTCAATGGTGGTCTGCTTCGGGTCGATATCATCGGCGACGACCCGACCGCGCCGCAGCACGACGATTCGATCCACTACCTGAAACACATGATAGATATTGTGGGCGATCAGGATGCAGGAATGCCCGGAATCGCGGGCGCTGCGCACAAAACGCAGCACGGCCTGTGTCTCTTCCACGCCGAGATTGTTGGTCGGCTCATCAAGGATAATCAGGTCGCTGTCAAAGTGCATGGCACGGGCAATCGACACCGCCTGACGCTCTCCGCCGGACAGCGCACTGATCGGTGTGGTCGGTGGAATCGGCTTGCTGATGCCAGCCTGCCGCAGCAGATCTCTGGCAACGCGGTTCATCTCGGCCTGATCCATGCGGTTGAGGAAGCGCGGCTCTTTGATCGGCTCGCGGCCCAGAAACAGGTTACGGGCAATCGAAAGCTGCGGGACAAGTGCGGAGTCCTGATAGATCGTCTCGATCTTGTTGGCGATAGCATCGGTTGTGGAGCGCATGTTTACGCGACGGCCATGAATATAAATCTCGCCACTGTCGGCGGTCAGCACACCTGACAGGATCTTGATCAGCGTGGATTTTCCCGCACCGTTATCCCCCAGCAGGCCGATAATTTCATTATGGCGCACCGTCAGGTTGACATCACTCAGCGCCTGTACACGGCCAAAGAACTTGTTGATGTTCTCCATCCGCACCAGTGCATCGGCTTTGGATTTTTCATTTATCATCGAGTCTGTCATCTCCGTCATATTCCCGAATGATGTCGTCGTTCGAGCCACGAATGCAGCGCCATCATCCCCAGGATAATCGCCCCGATGAAGATGTTATATGCCAGCCCCGGCACACCCACCATCACAATCCCGTTGCGCATCAGGCGAAGGATGAAGACACCGAGAACCGTGCCGATAATCGTCCCGCGTCCACCGGAAAGCGCAGTACCGCCGATGACGACCATCGCGATGACTTCCAGCTCATAGCCGGTGCCGCTGTTTGGATTGGCCCCAGCCACACGGATCGAGCTGGTGATCCCGGCATAGGCGGAAAGCACCGCTGTGAGGATGAAAAGCGCGATCTTGGTCTGGTTCACACGGACACCGCGTGCCAGCGCTGCACCCGGATTCCCACCTGCGGCCTGAATCCAGTTACCGAGCTTGGACTGCGTCAGCACATAGCCCAGAATCAGCGCCAGCACGATAAACCACAGCAGCGAGGCGTAGATGCGCAGTTCACCGATATAGAAATCCCCTACGATGATGTCCATCAGTGGGGACTCTGCGGTCCATGTGCGCTGCGGGAAACCATCGGTGATATAGAGCGCCGTGCCTCTGGCGACCAGCAGCATACCGAGTGTCACAAGGAAGGATGGAATGCGCAGCTTCGTCACCATCCAGCCGTTGACAAAACCAATCAGTGCGGAGATCAGAAGTGCCGCCACAAAACCGCCCTCGAGTGTCGTCGTCCCAACCCGCACACCATCTTCTATAGAAACGGTCCCGGCATTGTAGATCGTCCACATGATGACAGGCGCGAGGCCGAACACCGACCCGACCGAGAGGTCGAATTCACCAGAGGTCATCAGCAGTGTCATACCGAGTGCGATGATCCCAAGTTCTGGCGTAAAGGCGAGGCTGTTGCCAATGTTCAGGGCGGAGAGAAAGGCGGGGGCCAGCGCGGTAAAGATGACAATCTCGGCCAGCAGCAGTATCAGCGGACCGAACTCCGGTCGCGAGATCAGTTTCTGCAAAAACAGGGGTGATCGCATGTGTTAATCAATATCTTCAATAAAGAAAAATAAGCGGAACGATCGGTGAATGACTACAGGAAATGAGACTGGCCCAGACTGCCAGACCAGTCTCATTCGACTTTCGTTAATCTGCGTTTTCTGGCTTCAGGCTGCGCTTATGAACCGGTCATAATGTCCAGATAGGTCTGGGCAGCGTCGGCTTCATACAGCGTACCCACGAAGACATCGAAACCGGGCGGGATACCGCTGCCCGCCATCGCTGCCATCGACAGGCCAATATAGCTGGTCGCCTGCGGGTCCTGCCACATAGCCGCGAGGACATACCCGTCAAGGACTTCCTGTGCAGTCTCCGGAGAGTTGCCCCAGCCGACGACCGGGATTGCACCGGCTTCGAGGCCGACCTGATCGAAGACACGGGCAATGCTGCCGGTCACCAGGTCACCGAGGCCGATGATCGCATCAATGTCTTCGCCATTCGCTGTCAGATAGTCCGACATGCGGGTGATGATCTCAGCCTGATCGAGCGTGGCTTCGGTCACTTCGTAAGTAATACCCAGCGGATCGAACACACTGGCGATGCCTTCAGTCTCCAGCACCTGATAGGTCGCACCCGGGACTTCCACTGGCATCCAGACGAAATCGCCTTCAGCGACATGGCCGTTATCGACCAGATACTGTGCCCAGCGGCGGCCCACATCGACGTTATCACCGCCGACATAGGCATCACGGCCACTGTCAGCGTCTTCGGTGTTGATAATAATCACCGGGATACCGGCGTCGTGTGCTTCGGCAATCACTTCATTCAGGCTGCCGGGGTCCGGCGTGCTGGTCACAATACCGGCTGCCCCGGCGGCAATCGCGGCGCGGAAGGCTTCCTGATGTGAGGGGACATCACCGCTGTGGAAGGAAGTACGCACTTCGTTACCGGTATCGGTGGCCCACTGCTCTGCACCCTGAAGGAAATAGGTCCAGACCGGGTCGGTCGGGGAACCATGCGAGATCCAGTAGAAGACACGGGACTCTTCCTGCGCACCTGCGAACGGGACCGCAAGTGCCAGTACGGTGGCAACGATGAGAAAAAGGAAGGTCAAACGTTTTAACATAGGGGGTTCTCTTTCAAATAATATTCAATAGGTCATGGAGCGAGTGACAAAACCGATAGACGACCCGATTTCCTCCTTTCGCTTCATCCTTTAAGTATTTTCGACACGTACTTTAGTCCTGTAACAGACCAGAGCACCCCACAGCAGGTGGACGCCGCAGGCTGTTACAAAGTTATGAAATTGTACGTACAAATGCAGATTATAGACACTGCCACACCGCGCGGCAAATATTCCCCGTAGAAGCACCCGCCGTAAAAGGCATCCGGATACAGCACGAAACCGTCACTTATGCGGGCTGTTCTTCAGATACAGGTCAATACGGCGAAAGAAGTGCTGTGCGGCCAGCCCAGCCATCCATTCGAACACGGCGTGAGGGCGTCCGCTGGTGTCGTGGATTTCGGCTTCCCATCGAATCAGCGTGCCATCTGCACCAGTGGGAGACAACCCATCCTGCCCCGACTGCGCGGGTTCGAAAGCCTCAGCAGTCAGCGTGATGGTGGCCGCGGCCTGCACCCACTTGTGGCCGATTTCGCTCTCAAACTGAAGGGTATAACCCTGATAGGGATTAAGGTTCCCTGCGGTGACGATTGCGGTGGTCATACGTGCGGTGCCGTTACTGACCGAAGCAGCACTGGCAGACCCGGGAAAGAATCCTTCACCGCGCCATCTCATGGTCTCACTGTGGGCCTCATCCGCTTCAGGGTCGATACGTTCCAGCCGCACCAGTTCGGGAATGGCGTAGCAGATGGCATCCGAAGACAGCAGTGTTTGCCACAACAGTTCCCGTGAAAATCTGGTTTTATATTTACCACTTACCGCCATAGCAGTTCATCACTTCCGGGTTCATCACGCACAAAGAGCCGTCATTGTACTTAAATTTCGGAAATAATTTACGCAAAATTCCATGACGGAATCCTTAAAAGTGTTATACCTAATGGTGACAAAGACAAACGATAATGATACTCTTTGCAGATTAAACTCAAAGATTGTAATAATTTGTAATCGATAAGAGATCACGAATGCAATCGAAGCCAGCGACGCTTAACCACTTCATTCGTAAAATCGATACGGAATTCCCGCAGGAGCGCGTGCTGATGCCGCTTCGGCTTAGCATGTCTCTGTCCGCGCTGACCGCGCTCATCAGCATCGGGGCTGCAATCGTCTGTCTGCTCAACGGCCTGCCAGTGGTCGCGATTGCGGCAGTCGCCGCCGCCGCGCTGTCTGGATTCACCAGTCTGAAGCTGTATCATCTGCTGCCTGCCCTGACCACACTGCACAATGCACATGAAGAACGTGCCAAGGCACTTGAAGCCAGCGCGCTGTTCGCCAATGACTCGATCGATTACCTGAATACGATCCTCACTTCGATGGCTGGCAGTCTGATCGTCTTCGGCACTGACAAGCAGATCAAATTCGTCAATCAGGCGGCGCTCGACCTGACCGGATACACCGAAGAAGAGCTGATCGATCACCCGATTGACCTCGTGCTGGACCCTGAAACCTTCACCAGTGCGCGTGATACGCTCGGAAATCGCGGTTTTGTACGTCATGGTGAGCGTGTCTACAAGACCAAAACCGGACACGTGCATGTGTCATTCTCCAGCGCCATCATGCGCGACCAGAACAAACGCGTCAACGGCATCGTCTGCGTCGCGCAGGACATCAGCGCGCTGAAGCAGATGGAAACCGAACTCAACAAGCGTGTGCGCCAGCTCGCCATCCTGCATCAGATCGATCAGGAACTGACGCATATGCTGAGTGTGAGTCGTGTGCTGAGCATCGGGCTGGACATCTGCATCCGCCTGAGCAGTGCAAATGCGGGAGGGATCGCACTCAAAACAGACAGCGGCCTGACCTCTGGCCTCAGCCTCGGTTACCCGGCCAGCGCCGCCGAGTACAATTACATCAACGACGGCGTGATCCGCCGTGTTGCGCGAACCATGGAACCGGAATACATCGTCGATGTAGACCTCGATGGGGATTACCTCGGCATCCTGTCCTCAACAAGATCCATGATGCTGGTACCGCTGATCTCACAGGACAACCTGATCGGCGTGCTGTATCTCGAATCAAACGACGCCGAGCGCTTCACACGGGAAACCTTCGATTTCCTGCGTCTGCTTTCGGCGCGTATCGCTGTTTCAATCAATAACGCGCAGCTTTACGATACCTCGCGCCATCAGTTGGACGAACTTCAGGAAGTCTACAAGCAGCTCAGTGCACTGGAACAACTGAAGACCGACATGATCCGCATCGCGGCACATGATCTGCGCAACCCGCTGACCAATATCGCGATTTCATCGCACATCCTGCGCAAATCCCTGTGGGATGTGACTACGCCGCAGCAGCGCGACCGGATGAACGACATCGAAGTCGCGACGCGCCGCATGCAGCAGATCACGTCCAACATCCTGTCGCTGGAACGCATCAACAAGGCAGCCACCGGCGAATTCCTGACGATTGTCAATATGAACGCGCTCGTCCAGAACGCGTTTGACGCTCACCGGGCCGATGCACGCCGCAAGAATCAGCGCTATCAGTTAATCACGCTGGATAACGAGATTTACGTTCAGGGGGACAGCGCCGAACTGGAAGAAGCAGCGGCTAACTTCATCAGCAATGCCATCAAGTACACGCCGGAAAACGGTCAGGTGCTGGTCAAACTGTACTCCACCAATGACATGGTGACCTTCGAAGTGAAGGACAACGGCTACGGCATCCCTAAGGAACAGCAGGCGCGTCTGTTCCAGCCGTTCTTCCGTGCTGCCACTAAAGAAACACAGGAAATCGAAGGGACCGGCCTCGGCCTGCATCTCATCAAACAGATCATCGAGCGTCACTACGGGGTGGTGATGTTCGAGAGCACCTATGGTGAAGGCAGCACCTTCGGATTCCAGCTTCCAGCCAGCGAAACACCGAGCGCACTGGTCGAAGGCGATACGGAGACCGCCCCGTATGGGATTAACCTGTCCGTGGACATCGACCAGCGTGATAACGCTGAAGGCGGCCACGATCAGCAGCCCGAAAACGACGCTGGCAAGCCTGAATTACCGCAGACGATCCGCGACGATCACTCGGCACGCCATCGGCGTCCACCCAGAGGCCGCGCTGCCGCCGCAGGCTATGACCTCTAGGCCGCCGTCTGCGGGTTTCCTGACAAGATGATGACTGCCGACACTGACCTGATCCGCATTACCCGCAACGGTCATCTGGACTGTGTCCATCGGGGGCGCATCGTGGTGACCGATAGCACTGGCCGCGTGATCTTCGCCGCCGGGGATGCTCAAGCGCTGGCCTATCTGCGCTCGGTTGCAAAACCGTTTCAGGCACAGGCACTGTTTGAAACCGACGCCGTACAGCATTTCCAGCTTTCAGAGCCGGAAATTGCGATCATCGCCGGGTCACACAGCGGGACACCGGCCCATACCAACATCGTCGCGCATCTGCTGGCAAAACTTGGCCTCGAGCCGACAGCGCTGCAATGTGGCAGTATGCCGCCGCTGAGTCCGACCGCCTACCGTGATCTGCTGCTCAGCGGACACGCGCCCAACACCCTCCACCATAACTGCTCTGGCAAACACAGCGGGATGCTGGCCTGTTGTCTGGCGCAGGGATGGGATCTGGCGCATTACCCCCATGTCGATCATCCGGTTCAGGTCCTCAACCGCCGCCTGATTGCACAGGCCGCAGGCTTAGTGCCGGATGCCGTCGATCTCTCACCGGATGGGTGCAGTGTGCCAACCTTCGGGCTACCGCTGGTGAACATCGCGCAGATGATGGCGCATTTCGGTGACATGGTAAAAAATCAGGCGTCATCCCCCTTGGGGATCATCGGGCGGGCGATGCAGACACGTCCGCTGATTTACAGCGGTGAGAACCGCATCGATGCCGATCTGGTGCGGGCGACAAAGGGCAGTCTTTTAGCCAAGGATGGCGCAGAAGGCCTGATGGCGGTCGCCATCCCTGAGCGCGGCCTCGGCATCGCGCTGAAGGTCAGTGATGGCAGCCAGCGGGCGATCATGCCGGTTATCCGCAAAGTCCTCTCATGGCTCGACAGTCTGCCTCCGGATGCGGAAGCCGAACTCAGCGCAAAGTATCCACCCTACCTGATGAACAATATCGGACAGCCCGCCGCACAGATCGAAGTCGCGCTGGAACTCTGAACCGGCCAAATGTTTGAAAATCCTAACGCGGCGTTTTCTCCGCCGGTGACTTGTGGACATGCACGACCTGCCAGCGTCCCTCGTTCCGGATGAGCACACGGCTTTCGTTATGCGTATGATGGACGAGGACGCCATCCGTCACCTGACTTAGCATCAGCGTATAGGTGACGACTGCCGTGTCACCGTAAAGCTGGCAGCGCTTCTCGAAGAGATCGAAACGCTGCGCGTCTGGCCGCCCGGTCCAGCGGTTTTCGATCATGAACTGGTGAAACGCCAGCCCATCCTGACGATGCGGCACAATCCAGTATTCGTACAGTGAGAGGTCATCTGCCGTGGTCTCGCGGTAGGTCGTCCAGTCACCATTGAAAATCGCGGTCAGATGACGATCAATAAATTCCCAGATCTCGCGTTCCTGCTGATCCATACCGCTGTCTCCTTAAATCCTCGTCAGCACAATGACGCCATTGGCAGCCTGTAACCTTACACGCTTGTCGGCCTCATCAACCACCTGCGCGGCGTCCGCCTGATAACCTGCGAGGCTGATTTCAGCAAAGGCTTGCGGGGGATCAACCTGCAGAGTCAGCCGTGTGTCATCATCCATGATGCTGATAACCTCTGATGTCAGATAATGCACGATCACGCCAGCCCGCACCTGCCATTCCAGCGGAAGCACTACTCCACGCCGCGCCGGAAGTGACACCGGATGCCCACCCAGCAGTGGGACACCATCCATCGAGATTATCATCTCAATCGGGTCATCCTGATAATTGCCGACGAACAGAAAGCTGCCCTGATCCCCTTGCGAGAGGCGTACATCCGCCCACTCTGTCATACTGAACATCGGCGGACAGCCCATGCGATTCGCCATCTGATGCAGGATGTCCAGATCATCCAGTGTGTTGGCCGGGAATGCCGCCCCCAGCATCATCACCTGACCACCGCCCACGCTTTTGACGAATCCGACTGTCTCTCCGTCTGCTGATGCAGCCGTCGCTGTAGCAAATACCAGATCGAAGTCCCCGGCATACGTCTCCATAAATGAGACCGGCACATCGGTATATTCGAAAGCGTTGATCAGAGTGCGTTCAAATGGCGGATCGGTCCGCAGGATCTGAATGCCGAGAGTATCAAGCAGGATGGTGCAGGGTTCGTGGTCGAAGGTTTCCTCGCACATGCGCCCGACCAGAATCAGCCGCCCACCCTGCCGGATGTAATCGGCCAGTTTCTGCTGCACCGTCGCATCGCACTGCTTTTCCATCATCACCCACAGCACCGGCGTCTGTGCCATATCCAGATCAGCGCGTGCCAGTTCCAGTGCATCAAACGGTCGGTGTGACAGCGCCAGCCCGCGTGCCAGCAGATCGAACAGGATCACGTCGCGCTGGTGGGTCAGCATGTCCGCCGCCGGACGGGTCAGCGGGTTGTTGATCTCGGTCATGTAATCGTCAATCAGGAAACCGATGGTCGTCACCGTTCTGGGACGTGACCGCACCAGCGCTTCTCCATAGGCTGTCAGCATCTGCGAGAGGCGGGGATAGCGGCCATAATGCCGACGCAGCGTGCCATCCTTCCGCACTGGATGCCCCCAGTCATGGCGTCTGGTCGGGCTGAGCACCGGATCGTTCTCGCCATCGAAGAACAGATAGTGATTGATCGCCCGCATCCCACACGAGATGCACAACCGGCTGTGCAGGTCATACAGTGACGCCTGTGCCCCACTGAAATCCTGATTCCCCCCGGCCTGAAACTCAATTGAGAACAGCGCCTGCTGTGGGTTGTGCAGCGCCTTCGTCATCTCGTTGACCAGCAGAAGCTGGTGATAATTGCCCTCGTCGATATGCAGCGGATAGACATCCGTCGCGCTGACCATGCCGTCAATGCTCATCACATCGACCAACTG
>JAEZAF010000076.1 GCA_023430545.1 Chloroflexota bacterium | reverse complement strand
CGCACCCAGGTCCCATCGGGCAGGGGTTCCGTCCCGGTATAGCGCACCGGTACACCAATCGCATTCGCATCGGCCACACAGCAGCTCACGGTAAACCGCGCCACGAGGAACAAATCTTCGGGATAATCCGGCTCACGATAGACGAACCCGATCATGTCGGCCTGCTCGCCGTTGAAGTCCGACGGCTGCTCCGCACGCGAGAACGCCCGCAGCCAGTCCAGTACATTGCGTTCCAGCGGCGGCTTGTTCAGCACCGTGATCGTCGCGCCGCCATAGCTCAATGGCTGAGTGGCAATCGCCCCGCGTACCGCTTCTACGCCCAGAGGTTTGGACGGAATCAGCACGCCCAGCACCAGCGGGATCGCGACCACCGCCAGCATCCCCCATCCGATGCCGTGTGAGTGGTCACCGTTGTGGTCATGGTCGTGCTCGTGATGATCACCCTTATCCCGCAGCAGGCTCCAGACGCTGGCTGCGCCGAGGACGAAGAACAGCACCACTGCCACATACGACAGCCACGCGAAGCGCTCGTTGATGTAATTGGCAAGGTTGCCAGTCAGGATGTTATAGGCGAAATACGCGCTCAGCCCGAACAGGATCACCGCTTTCATGATTCCTTCGAGTTTCGATCGGTTGTGCGAATGGTCATGATGATGATCACCATGATCGTGATCATCGTGATCATCGTGATCGTGATCATCGTGATGGATAGGTTCAACAGCTTGCATGGTGTTTATCGCTCAGCCTTACACTCGAAACAGTAGGTTGATCCAGACTCCGGCCAGCAGAGTCATCAGGAAGGGCAGGATAATCAGGTACAGCACCGTGCGCCGCTTGAAGACGCCCATGAACATCAGCGTGCTCTTGATGTCCACCATCGGGCCGAAGGTCAGGAATGAGATGATCGAACCCGTAGTGAATGTCCCGACAAACGCCAGCGCAAGGAACGAGTCCACTGTGGAACACACGCTCAGGACAAAGGCCAGAAGCTGCATCACCACCACTGAGATCAGCGGCCCGCTTCCCAGTGACAGCAGGACTTCCTGCGAGACGACGGTCTGCATCAGCGCGGCCAGCATTGAGCCGATCACCAGATAGCGTCCCATCTCGAAGAACTCGTCAGAGCCGAGTTTCAGCGACTGGACGATGCGTCCGGGCAGGCTCATTCCGGTGGTGCTGTGCTCATGATCATGCCCATGCTGGATCAGCGAGGCAGGCAGCAGGGTATCTTCTGGTTTGGCCGAAAGTGCGAACACCACGCCAACCCCAATCGCCACCACCGCTGTGATCACAAACCGCCCAATCAGCACCGGGCCAAAGCCGAAGGCCGCATAGGTGCTCGCCAGTACAATCGGGTTCATCACCGGTGCCGCCAGCAGAAATGCCACACCGACCGACATCGGCAGCCCTTTGGTGAACAGCCGTCGTGTCACCGGCACGACACCACATTCACACACCGGAAAGGCGAAGCCCATCAGTGCGCCGCCGACCGTCGCCAGAATCGGATTTCGTGGAAGCCAGCGCACGATGTCGTCCCGGCTGATGAACACTTCCAGCAGTCCTGAGACCAGACTGCCGAGGAGTAAAAATGGCACCGCTTCGATAAAGATACCGAGAAAGCGCGTCGTGAAGATCTCGATCGTCACCATTGGGCTGGCACCGCTGGACAGCAGAATCGCGATCAGCCCAGCGACGATCACCACCACCAGTGCCGGGAACCATCTCTGGCGTACATTCGTCGGAGTCTTATGCGAAATTGACAGCGAAGGGTCGCTCGGGGCTTGCGAGGGTAATGCGGTCATTGCGTTCCAGTGTGTACAGATCACGGACGAATGATTCGAGTCTATCACCTTGTCGGAGAGAACGTAATAGTTAAAGTGATCTCAACCATCTTTATCACAGTCACTGCAACGAGAGGACAACCTCATGCGAAAATACATTTCAGCCCTGACACTCATCCTGCTGCTGACCCTCGGAGTGCCAACCTTCGCCCAGAGCAATCAGCCTGTCCAGACGATCCGCTTCGCCGTGGGCGCGACCAGCGCTCAGGTCAGCGGACAGGTCTCTGGTACCGAAAGTGACTACTATCAGTTGGCGGCTTTTGCTGGTCAGTCCATGCGGCTGGATACCAGCAACGGCACGCTGACAGTGATCTCACCATCCGGCACACCCCTCGTCCGCGGGACCGTCACCGCCCAGAGCGTCCAGACCTTCGAGCAGTTGCTGCCCGAATCTGGCACCTATATGATCGATGTCAGCGGTTTGGGAGCGGATACAGGCACACTGGATTACACTCTGACCGTCAGCATCACCGGTGAGCCAGACCGCAGCACCGAGGACAACCCGGAGCGCATCCGCTTCCAGCGTGGTGCGACCGCCGCAATCATCATCGGAGAGGTGGGGGACGGTTCGTCAGAAAGTTATGTCATCAATGCCTTCCGCGACCAGCTCATGAAAATCACACTGGATAACGCCACCCTGACGGTGATTGCCCCTTCTGGTGAACCGCTGGTGCGCGGGACCGTTACCGCCGAACCCGTCCTGAACTTTGATCGCAGTCTGCCGGAAAGCGGGGATTACATCCTGCGCGTTTCCGCCCCGGTTGGTGCAGACGCTATCGGTTACACGCTCACCGTCAGCGTGATCGGCGATATTCGTGGGACAGCGCCTTTACCGCAGCGCATCCGCTTTGCCTCCGGCGCGACCAGCGCCCAGCTCACCGGTGAAGTCACCTTCACACAACCAGATACCTATGTGCTGGAAGTCTTTTCAGGTCAGACACTCGATGTCCGTGTCATGGATGCGCTGCTGACACTGGTTTCACCTTCAGGTGAGCCGCTGGCACGCGCTCAGGCAGGGGCACAGCAGGTTACAGGGCATATCCTCACCGAGAGCGGCAATTACACCCTGCAAGTCTCTGTTCTGGAAGACGGTCCTACTGTCGCCTACACGCTGGATGTGTCTGTCACTGGTACACCCGAACGCGCCGCATCCGGTGAGCGCATCCGCTTCCAGACAGGTGCGACCAACACTCAGGTTCGGGGAACCGTCACTGCCAGTACTCAGAACACCTATCTGCTGCGGGCAGGCGCAGGTCAGATGATGACCCTGGCTCTGAGTGATGCCTCACTGACGGTCGTCTCTCCGTCTGGCATGCCGCTGATTCGCGGGGATGTTATCGCTGAACCAGCGCAGGGCTTCGAGCTGGAACTACCCGAAACCGGCGACTATACACTGATCGTCAGTGTGCCAGCGGACTCACCGTCTGTGGCTTATACGCTCGATGTATCGGTGACTCCCTAGAGCGGCGCGGGGTGCTGTCCGACTGAGTGAGGTGAGGTAGTGGGCGGGATTCTTCTCGGCCCTGCGACACAGCGAATGGATATTCTGTTGAACCGGCTATATCACAATTCCAATACTCTATCGCGACAATAGACCTGCAGACCGTAGATAGAGCCTGATTCACGAAAGAGACAGCGATCATCGATGCAGGTTTTAATCGTAGCCGAACAACTTCTGGTGCGCTCCGGGCTGGCCGCACTTCTCGCAACACAGGACGACCTCGAGATCGTCGCGCAGGTCTCCGGTCTGACGCTGTCCGATGATCTCGATCTCTATCAGCCGGATGCGGTCGTCCTCGATCTGGGTTATACCATCGCCGATGGGTCACCCTCGACACTGGAACGGGTGGAAGCCCTGACCGATGTGCCAGTGGTGATGCTCGTCAGCGGTGTGGAAGATGCCAGCGCGGTCGTCGGCTCTATCGAGGATGGTACGGCCTACGGTCTGCTGCTGCGCGAGACCTCGCCTGACCTGATCTCCGCCGCGTTGTGGTCGGTTGTCGCCGGCCTCATCACCATTGACCCGGCACTGGCCGCTTCGCTCATCATCCCGGAGGCCAGCAGCGAAGAACCGCTGGCAGAAGCCCTCACCCCGCGTGAAACCGAGGTGTTACAGCTTCTTGCGGAAGGACTGCCGAATAAACAGATCGCCCGACAGTTAGCCATCAGCCCGAATACGGTGAAGTTTCACATCAATTCGATTTTGACCAAACTCAGCGCGCAAAGCCGCACTGAAGCAGTGGTACGGGCAACACGCTCCGGTCTGATCATCCTTTGATGGGTGGTCACCCGTGATAACTTAATAATTGATCAGTATCGGGAATTTCTGTAAATTTTCGCATCAGAGTGCGCGTCATGATGAGGAATTCGTTGTAAACTAACAGGTATTAAAATCGCCCAACGTGAAAACATTTAATTAAACTTATGAGCCAACTTACCCAAACCGTTCATTCCGTCCAGACGGCGTCGTCCGTCATTCCTTATCCGGGGAAGCTACTTCAGTTCCTTTTCCGGATGCCTGTCCAGATGCACCGGCTGGGGCTTGGCTGGATCGTCAGCTTTGCCCCGGTCATGATCCTGAGTACACGCAGCGCAAACGGGCATGGTACCCGCCATGATTGTCTGGAATACCGTCAGCACGGCAGTAAGATCTATGTCATCTCGACATGGGGCGACCGCCCTGACTGGTACCGTAACCTGCGCCAACAGTCCCATGCGACCCTCAAACTGCGCAATCGGCGCTACGCGGTCAAGGCCAGCCGTGTGACCGACCGTGAAGAAGCCAAACGGGTGCTGTTGATGTTCCGGCGCGGCGCACCGCTGGTTTACGATCCGCTGCTGTCACGGATGAGCAACGTGGAAGATGTGAACCTGCTCACGCTGGCGCAGATCGCCGAACAGGTGACGATTGTCCGCTTCGATTTACAGACGGCCCCTCAGAGTGTTCCCGGCATCCAGCCAGACCGCGTGTGGGTGATTCCCGCACTGCTGGCCGCTGGTTTCGCATGGAGCTTCAGCATCGATATTCTGGGGCGATTTCGTCGGCGTCAGCCAGAGCAAACCGACTTTCGAGGGACATTATGAGTAACGATCAGGGTGTGCTGCTTCGTCAGATGCGGCAGGCGCTGCAATCCAGTGATTATCCGCAGGCCATTCACACCCTTGAACAGCTTATTGAGCTGGCTCGCACATCTGGCAACATCGGCATGGCAGGGCGGCATCTTGGTAATCTCGCCCTGATCTACTATCGCATCAATCAGCCGCAGCAGGCACTGGATCACTTCGCGCAGGCGTTAGAATGTGCCCGTCAGGATCACGATCAGTTCACCGAAAGTGGTGTACTGGGCAATATCGGCAACATCCTGCGGGAGACCAAACGCTATCCCGAAGCCCTGAACTATCTTCAGCAGGCACTGGACATCGCGCAGCGCGTCGATGATGTGCGCGGACGCGGTATCTGGCTCAGCAATCTCGGCCTTGTCTACGATGATATGCACGAACCGCAGCATGCACTGGAACTGCACCAGCAGTCGGTCGAGATCGCACGCCAGCTTCAGGATCAGCGAGGGCTGGCGGCACGTCTGGCGAATCTGGGCAACACGTACATCGCGCTCGGTGATCTGACGCAGGCACTGGAGAGCTTCGAAGCCTCGATCGTCGTCTATGACCAGCTTGGCGATGCCCATGAACTCGCGCTGAAGCTCGGCATCATCGGCAATGTTTACAGCGAAATCGGGCGTACCGAAGAAAATCAGGACGCGGCGTTTGCTGCACTGGACCGCGCCCTGCGTTATTACAATCGCAGTCTGAGGTTGATCCAGTCGCTGGGGGACTC
>JAEZAF010000072.1 GCA_023430545.1 Chloroflexota bacterium | reverse complement strand
CCGACAAAGGCATGGGCGATATTGACCAGCATCTGATCACCAGGACTGAGGCGTGCCATCTTCTGACGGACGTTAATGTGCGTGATACCAAGCTGCGCCAGCACGTCACGGGCGGCGGTGTTCAATCGTCCCCAGTTCACCATTAAGCCCAGCGTGGGGTAGGGCTGGCCGAGATAAATGTTCTCAGCGACGGAAAGCTGTGGGACGACGTTCAGTTCCTGATGGATGAAGCGCAGACCGTGCTGTTTGGCCGCCTGTGGACTGTTGAGTGTGATCGGCTGTCCATGCGCGTAGGACTCAGCCGAATCCGGGAGGACAACACCCGCCATCACTTTAATCAGTGTCGATTTACCCGCGCCATTTTCACCCATCAGGGCATGGACTTCACCGGGGCGCAGCGTCAGTTCAGCATCGATCAGAGCCGGGACGCCGCTGTAGCTTTTGCTCGCATGGCGGATTTCAAACAGAGGTGGGCGATCAGTCTTCATAAGACAAATTGTAACCATTACCTATCGCAAAGAGAGGCGGATTATCCGCCTCTCCGTGTGAACCATTCAGATGAAAATTGAAACAGTGAAACCGGGCAGAAGGTTATTCCGTTTCGGCTTCCGCCGCGAATTCGCTCGCATTAGCAGCCGTCACCAGGGTAGTCGGCGCATAAACGACTGTCTGCGGCAGCGCCCCGCTGCTCAGGTAGGTTTCAACCTGCTCCGCGACCAGCGAACCGATGCCGGAGAAGTCCTGTGCGATGCTGGCAGTGAAATTTCCACCCTGAAGGATCGCATCGACAGCCTGCGGATTAGCGTCGATGCCGGTGATGATAATGCCTTCACCTTCACGACCAGCGGCTTCAATGGCCTGAAGTGCACCGAGTGCGGGCTGATCCCATGCTGCCCAGACAGCACTGATACTGCCCGGTTCCGGGTTGGCAGCCAGAATGGCTTCCATACGGGCGCGGGAGTCTGCAATACCACCATCGGTGACATCGGGTTCCACGAAATCAATGATCTCGATGTCAGGGGTGTTCTCGAAGATCGCACGGGCGACAACACCCCGCTTCTGCACCGGCGGATAGGCGTTAAAGCCAAACATCACCACACGGCCAGCGCCATTGAGCTGATCGACAACATAGGTCGAGGTGACAGCGGCCATCTCATAGCCGTTACTGGTGACGTTGACGACCACATCAGACGATACACCGGCATCCATGCCGAAGACCGGAATGCCTGCGGCGGTCGCATCAGCCAGTGCTGGGACCTGACTGGGATCGGCGTTAAGTACAATCGCGTCCACTTGCTGGGTGACGACATCCTGAACACGGCTGTTGAGCGCGGCCACGTCTCCAGCCGTATCGATCACATTTACTGTCCAGCCGCGTTCTTCTGCTGCTGCCTGGAAGCCTTCTACCATAAACTGTGTACCCGGTTGTGCCAGATACGGCGTCAGAACGGCGATGGTCACACCGTCATCCTGAGCAACGGCGATACCGCCAAAAACGGCAGTCACTGCCAGCATCAGCACAAATAACAGGTTGCGAACACTTCTCATTACAAACAGCTCCTTTTATTTTTAGCGAGACGCGACATTCTAACTAAAATGCAGTGCTTTGACGTGAACTGCCAGTGAGTCTATCAGGATTGTTACAGGCAGTCACGCTGACAGCCAAAAGGATGGTGTCCGCTGACCTGATGCGTCGCTACCACGTGATGTGATAGGTGCATTGTTCAGCACCCTGTTTGCGACAGATCCCGCGCCGGTCATGGTACACGTGCAGGTTGCCGCGAACCGGTTTGAAGCGGCGGGCCAGCCCCACAATAATGCCATAATCGAGATCACAGGGGAACGGATTATGCGCGACGATTGCGATATGCCGATCACGCACCAGATTATAGTGATAGTTGCCGAAATCTCCACCACGATGATTCGTATGATAAGCGACATTCAGCGCCTGAAACGCCTTATAGATGTCGTCAATATCACCGGGGAAAACCGCTTTTTCCGGTACCTTCATGCCAGTGCTGACGAGGTTGAGCGTGGCATTTTTGCTCTGCGAGATTTCCTTGTAGAAATCAAGAATGGGCTGTAAGGGATACCATTTATCTGGTTCGAGCGTGTCCAGGTTGTATTTCCTGATCAGCGGCATCGCACTTTCCGTCATCCCGGCGATCACGGACAGCATGGATTGTCCAGCGACTTCAACATTCGGATCGAAAGAGATAAATTCAGCCATGGGGTATACTCTGTGAATTCGTCTAGGGGTGCTAGGGACTTTCATGGTGGCCTGTGAGGGCCACTGGACAAGGCCTCACCCTGCTGCGTTTACAACTGTTATTCAGGTGTTGTTCTGAAAGATTTGTGATAGTGATTTGCGATTACTTTGAAAACTGTTTTAGAACCGTTTTAATACAGAGAGTGTAGACCATAAATGGATTTTTCACACCCGCCTCATATCAAACAAATCGTACAACGAGTTCACGAATTCATTGATAAAGAAATTGTCCCGCTGGAAAAATATGCCTTCGATGATCCCGTCGAGGGACTGCCGCTTGTGATGCTTCAGGAAGCGCGGCTGAAGGCAAAAGCGGCAGGTCTCTGGAATCCGACGATGCCGCCAGAATTGGGTGGGATGGGGCTGTCACTTCAGGAGATCGTCCCAGTATTTGAGGCTGCGGGCCGCAGCCTGCTGGGGCCGATTGCCATCCACTGTGCCGCGCCGGACGAAGGCAATATGCACCTGCTGAATATGTACGCCAATGATGAACAGCGGGAACAGTATCTGCGGCCGCTGGCGAATGGTGACATCTTCTCTGCCTTTGCCATGACAGAACCGGCTCCAGGTGTCGGCAGTGATCCATCAATGCTGAAAACATCCGCTGTGCGTGATGGCGATGAATGGGTGATCAACGGGCATAAGTGGTGGACGACGAATGCCGGTCTCGCATCCTTCCTCATTATTATGGCGCGAACCGATCCAAATCCTGATGCACGTCATGGTGCAACGCTCTTCCTCGCTCCAATCGATAGTCCCGGTATCGAGATCATCCGGCGCATCCCGCATATGGGTGGGCCGGATATCGGCGGTCACTGCGAGATCAAATTCCACAATCTGCACCTGCCACACAGTGCCATCCTCGGTGAAGAAGGACAGGGCTTTGCACTGGTGCAGGCGCGTCTGGGGCCAGCCCGTCTGACACACTGCATGCGTTGGACGGGTATCGCACAGCGTGCACTGGAAATCGCCACCGACTATGCCTCACAGCGTCACGCTTTTGGCTCCGCACTGACTGGACATCAGGCTATTCAGTGGATGCTGGCGGACTCCGCGACTGAACTGCATGCGGGGCGGCTGATGATTCAGCATGCAGCATGGCTGCTGGAGCAGGGTGATCGTGCACGTCAGGAAACGTCGATGACGAAGGTACATGTTGCTGAAACCGTCTGTCGGGTGCTGGACCGTGCGATTCAGATCTGCGGTGGGTTGGGAATCTCTCATGATTTACCGCTGAGCCACTGGTACGAAGCAGCCCGCGCCTTCCGCATCTATGACGGGGCCAGTGAAGTGCATCGCATGGTGATTGCCCGCAGCGTGATCAAGGCTTACGGACACCACGACTGACTCGGTGTAGTGGCAGAATCCCTGCAGACGGACGGAAGTTCTGCGCTGATAAACGCGTCTGAAGGGTCCACTATGAACCCAAAATATTGAAAAGGGCGGGGGCCTGAATCGCGGTTGCGCGCTTTTTGACGCAATCCTATAATCGACTCTCAATCCCAATTGGAGCACTGAAATTCGTGTCTGTTGTCGATGACATCAAAGCAAAACTGGATATCGTCGCGTATATCCATCAGTATGCACCGCTGAAAAAGGCGGGCCGTTATTACAAGGCGTGCTGTCCTTTCCACAGCGAGAAAACGCCCTCGTTTACTGTGAATCCGGACACGCAGTCATGGCGCTGCTTTGGTGCATGTGCTGAAGGCGGCGATATTTTCAGTTTCGCGATGAAACAGCACGGCTGGGATTTCCCCGAAGCATTGGCGGAACTCGGCAGGGCGGCAGGCGTCGAAGTCAGAAAGCAGACTCCGCAGCAGGCAGAGCAGAGTCAGCGCTCTGATCATCTGCGTGGACTGCTGAAAGTCGCCGCTGATTTCTATCATCATCAACTGGTGTCAACTGAAGCCGGACATGCTGTGCTGGAATATGCCCAGCGCAAGCGTGGCTTTACGGACGAGACCATCCGGAACTTCCAGATCGGTTACGCGCCTGAAGGCTGGCAGAATCTGCTGAATGAGCTGAAGCAGTTAGGGTACAGCGAAGATCAGGCACTGGATGCCGGTGTCGCTATCCGCAACGATCGCGGATCGGTCTATGATCGTTTCCGTCACCGGCTGATGATCCCCATTCGTGATGAGCGTGGTGTGGTCATCGGATTCGGGGCGCGTGCGCTGAACCCTGACGACCAGCCTAAGTATCTGAACTCTCCGCAGTCTGAGGTCTTCGACAAAAGCCGGACGCTGTTCGGGCTGGATACCGCCAAGCGTGCCATCCGCGATACTGAAACCGTCGTGATCGTCGAAGGCTATATGGATGCTATTCAGGCACAGCAGGCGGGCTTTCACAATGTCGTTGCACAGATGGGCACGGCAATGACTGAAGCACAGCTTCAGCTTGCGCCGCTGCGTTATGCCAAGAAAATCGTCCTCGCACTGGATGCAGATGCCGCTGGTCAGAATGCGACCCTGCGCAGTCTGGAAGTTGCACGGCAGACACTGCAAGCGGACTATGCCGGTCGGCTGGCGGTAGACATCCGTATTCTTCAAATCCCGGATGCCAAAGACCCGGACGATTTGATCCGTGAGAACCCGGAACGCTGGCAGGCACTGATCGACTATGCGGTGCCGGTGGCGGATTATGTGATCGACGTGGAAACACAGCATCTGCCACCCAATGCGACATTGCAGGAACGTGAAGCAGTTGCACGTCAGGTGCTGCCGATGCTGACCGCGTCCGAGAGCGATCTGTACCGTAAGGACAATCTTCAGAAGCTGGCGCTGCGACTGCGTATCGGCGAACGTGATCTGCTGGCATGGGCGCAGGAACAGCTTCGGCAGACCCGAAAGCAGGATGCAAAAAAACAAGAGCATAAAAAACAGGATCAGGGCAGCAGTCGTATCCAGCAGCGTCGAAGTGCTGGTGGAGCGTCAGCCCCTGCCGGTGTCGAGGGATCAATCGCCGGACCGCCGGACGACATGCCAACGCCCGATTATGAGTCGATGGTGATCCCGGACGATCTGGGGATGGAGTTCGACGGGATGCCTCCCGACCTGACTTTGGGTGAGGTGCGGCGGATACCCACACCAAAGCCACCGGTACGCAAACCGATGGGGAAGGAAGCGGCACTGGAAGCCTACTGCATCCGCATGCTGATGCTTTATCCCGACCTGTTCTACTCGATCAATCGCAAGTTCCGAGAACTGGCGAATAACAACCCGATTTTGGTTCG
This sequence comes from Chloroflexota bacterium, assembly GCA_023430545.1. Classification (GTDB taxonomy): domain Bacteria; phylum Chloroflexota; class Anaerolineae; order Aggregatilineales; family Phototrophicaceae; genus JAEZAF01. The sequence goes on along the minus strand of JAEZAF010000072.1, from coordinate 29,050 downwards.
TGGGCCGCTTTGTGACCTGTGTGCTGAGGATTTCCAGCACAGCGACTATCGCACACTGCTTCAATTGTTTAAAATGGCTGTCTCTCAGGATGAGCTTGAGATCCTGCAATTCATACGAAATTCACTTGGTGAGGATGATCTTCCTGTACTGGAACGCCTGCTGGTCGAAGACGTTGTAGAGATCCGTGAGCGGGTGCGCTACCGTTTCGAGGCTGAGGCCACATCATCATGGCAGCAGTTTGAACGCCGGAATGGTGGCGGGGTCGATGTGACCAATCAGTTACTGGATAAGGTGCTGATCCTGCGTGTTCTGCGGTTAAAACGGGAAGGCATGGAGCTGCAATTCCTGCAGGCTGATGCGCTGATGCAGGATGACGGGGAAAGCATGGCCCATTATGAGCAGCTTCTGCTGAGCATCAATCAGGCCCTGCGGCTGCTGGAAAAGGAACGTCAGAACAACAGCCGTCATTTCCTGTAGCCTTTCTTGTACCAGTCATGGGTTTGCGACAAAATTATCAGGATGCGCGCATTTATCCATTATCGAGCGTCACAAGCGTTATCTGGCGTTGATCCGATGTATCAGGCCCATCTGCAATATATCCGTAAAAGAGAACTATTGAAGCGAGTTGCAAATGTCTGACGAATTGAACGAAGAATTCGATTTTGATGAAGATGAAGAACTGGATCTGGATGAGGGGAACAGCGAACCTGCCAGCACGGGACGTCCTTCTGGCAAGAATGCGCCGCTCCTAGAGGATGAACCAGACGAAGAAGACCTCGAAGAGATCGATGATGAGTCGCTGGTAGAGGATACCAGCCTCGATACCGTCTCGCTGGCCGATGACCCGGTGCGCATGTACCTGAAGGAAATCGGACAGGTGACGCTGCTGGATGGCAACCGCGAGATCTGGCTCAGCACGCAGATGGCGGCGGAGCGTCTGCTGCAGGAACTTCAGGATCGCGTCTCCGGTGTGCAGGGGGAAGGGGATGCCGCCAAGCCACCGCTCCCGGTTGAAGTTGTGCAGCTGGCTTATGATTACATTGCCGAAAACTGGGAAACGACCCAGAAACTGGCGACCAAATACAAGGCGGAACAGCCGGATTTCCGGGCGCTGATCGATGAAGTCCAGACGGTGACCGAGAACTGGGATGTCAACGCCCGCTCTTATGTGCGTAACTACCTGCGTCAGCGTGAATGGGGTCGTGACGAGCAGTGGACCACCCTGGCTGAAAACCTGTTCAACTCGATGCAGGGGCTTTACCTCATCCCGCGTATGCTTCAGCTTCAGGTCCGCAAGCATTATCGCGAGAATGGCACACTGCCACCTTCCGAGCTGTTTCAGCAGTGGCTGTATTCCGATGAAGACGAAGTTGATGCGCTGCCGGAACTGTTTGAGCAGATCGAACACCGCGCTGAGATGGCTGCTGAAGCCCTGACCAGTGCGAATCTGCGTCTGGTGGTGAGTGTCGCCAAACGTTACATGGGGCGTGGGATTAACTTCCTCGATCTGATTCAGGAAGGCAATATCGGCCTGCTGCGTGCTGTCGCCAAGTTCGATCATACCAAAGGGTTCAAGTTCAGCACCTACGCCACATGGTGGATTCGTCAGGCCATCAGCCGTGCCATCGCGGATCAGGCACGCACCATCCGTATTCCGGTGCATATGGTCGAGACTATCAACCGCCTGATGCGTGTGCAGCGTCAGCTTCTGCAAAAACTGGGTGCGGAGCCAAGTGCGGAGCAGATCGCGCTGGAGATGGATTTCCTGACGGCTGAAGAGACCGAAGCAATCAAGCTGCTGCGCCGTACCGGTACCCATCTGGACCCAAGCCTGACGCGCAAGCTGCGCCGTGCTGCGCAGAAAGTGCGCAAGATCATGCGTATCAGTCAGGAACCTGTGAGCCTTGAAATGCCAATTGGTCAGGAAGACAGCAGCCTGCTCGGTGACTTTATCGAGGACGATAAGATCATGGGGCCGGTGGATGCCGCGACCCGTCAGCTCCTGAAGGATCAGATTGGGGCCGCGCTGGGTGTCCTGAGCGAGCGCGAACGCGAAGTGCTGGAAATGCGCTTCGGTCTGAAGGATGGACAGGATCACACACTGGAAGAGGTCGGCAAGCACTTCGGGGTGACCCGCGAGCGCATCCGCCAGATCGAGGCCAAGGCACTCCGCAAACTGCGCCATCCTACTCGAAGCCGTCAGCTTCGGGATTACCTTGAGATGTAGCAAAGCAATCGACTAATGACAAAGACGCGATGAGTTCAGATCGCGTCTTTTGTTTTATGGTAACCGTATGTCTTTTACTTGCGGAAAGTTTCATCCAATTCCAAAATGGAAAGATAACGTAACATTTAAAACATCCAATCCTACTTCGCCTGTGACCAGCGTCACTGCCACCTGTTACGAGAACTGATCTTATGATGAACGCTTCGCATCTCCAATGGGTCAAAGGCTATACGGTACGCAAGGAAGGACGCGTTCCGGGAACATACACCGCCGATTACAGCCTGCTCGAACTGATCCGTCGCGGGCTGATCGATAAAAACGAAGGGCAGCGTCTGCTGACAGAGCAGGGGCTGACCGATTTCTTCTGGCAGCTCACATGGCCGGAGGAATTTGAAACCCCTGATGAGATGCTGATCTCGAATATCCAGATGGCGCAGGGATATGTCATCTTTGTTCACGGCTGGACAGGGAATCATCGTATCTGGGAAGACCTGCCGGGGATGACGGTCCTAAGCAATCGGCGTCTGATCGCATTTTCACTCGATCATAACGGCTTCGGTCTCACCAATCTCGCAGATCATACGCCAGATCTGGAAGCGGTAAACCCTCCGGCCTGTATGACGACTCTGCAGGCATGGGTAGATCTGATGAAGCTGCGCCGCCAACCCGGTGAGTCTACGCTGAAGGTGCTGAACTTCGTCGGGCATAGTATGGGGGCGGCGACGCTGTTTTACCTTAATCCGATACACTGGCGCTATGGTGAGGAGACCCGTCTGGCATTAGCCCCGGCGCTGCTGCTGGAAGATGAACTTTATCGCGCCTTCTTCACAACCCTCGGCATCGGCATCGGCCTGCTGGAACGCCTGCGCGGGTTGGATTTTATCGGTCAGTCCCTGAAGCCGACGATGATTCGTACGCTGTGCGAAGGGGCGACGCGCTATGTTATGGAAGAACACAGCTTTCAGTATGATGCGACACCACGCGGCGTCACGGGCGCGACTTTTATGGCAATGGGGCGGCTGAAGAATCGCGAAATCGCCCGCGCATGGGAAACCGTTCGTGTGATCCTGGGCCACAAGGACAAGCTGGTAGGTCTGACAGGTATGATGGATCTGCTCGGCAAGCTCGAATTCCCAGTGGCGAATGTCCGCGTAGTCCCCGGATCCCATTACTTCTTCAGTGTAGGGGCCGAAAGCCCCGCGAATGCCTTTCTGCATGCGCAGAATCGCGAACTGGTGGTTCAGGAAATCCTCAGTCTCCATAATCAGGCTTTCGAATTACAGAAGAAGGGCAGGCGCGTCGGTTAATTGCAGATGTGCATCTAATCTATTTGCTTTACGTTTGTGCATTTGTGCGTTATCTTAGGCTCCTGATGCCGTCATCGAATGCGTTTTACGGCTGAATTTGAATTGACAATGCCATAGGGTTATGCTAACCTAAATGGCACTATTTGTTCAAAAATGAACAAACGAAACCGGGGTTAAATGATGGCTTTACAGGAGTTTGCACCTGCCGCCGCGATGATTGTGCTGGCGGTCGGGATTACTTTCATCATTCTCGTCATCTCGCGCATTTTCGGCCCCCACCGGCCAACTGAACGTAAGAATGCGCCTTACGAAAGTGGTATGAAACCCATAGGCCCTGGCACACGCCGTCTGCCAGTGCGCTTTTATCTGATTGCCGTATTGTTCATCCTGTTCGATATTGAGGTGATTTTCTTCGTGCCGTTCGCCGTCGTCTTCCGTGATCTGGCGATTTACGGTCTTATTGTGATGGGGTTGTTTTTGTTCATCCTCACTATCGGCCTGCTGTATGAGTGGAAGAAAGGCGCTTTAGAATGGGAGTAACCCAGAAGCTCGGTAATTTAGGCGTTGTGACGACCACACTGGAAGCAGCAGTGAACTGGGGCCGTACCGGTGCCCAGTGGCCGCTGCTGTTCGGTTTAGCCTGCTGTGCGATCGAATACATGAGTACTCAGGGCGGTACGTATGACCTGTCCCGCTTTGGGATGGAGCTTAACCGCGCCAGCCCGCGTCAGGCGGACCTCATGATCGTCGCTGGCCGTGTGACCCGCAAGATGGCACCGGTCGTTCGTCAGCTTTACGATCAGATGTCGAATCCCAAGTGGGTGATCGCGATGGGGGACTGCGCCTCATCGGGTGGCGTCTACAATAACTATGCTGTGGTGCAGGGTGTCGATGAGATCATCCCTGTTGATGTTTATATCGCGGGCTGCCCGCCGCGCCCTGAGCAGTTGATGCACGGTATCCTGACGCTGCACGAGCAGATGAAGGGTGATCGCATCAACGAGTGGGCTGCTAATTCCCCGGTGCGGGTCTAAAGGCTATCTCCATGAGTGTGAATCGTGCCAACATTGCTGACGCGGTAAATCCCGTGGATGCCGTTAAGTCTGCACTGCCCGATGCCGTGCAGGATATCGTCGAATTTCGCGGGGAGACCACCATCGTGGTCTCCCCCGATCAGATTGTCAATGTGATGCGGTATCTTCAGGATACCCCCGGCCTGATCTATAACTATCTATCCGACATCAGCGCCGTAGACTATTATCCCGAATACACGCGTCCGGGACGGTTTGGAGTGTCCTATCACATTTACTCCATGCTGTATAACCGTCGGCTTCGTGTAAAGGTGTATCTGGATGAGGAAGACCCGCGTCTTCCGAGTATCATCGACGTATGGCCTGCTGCAAACTGGCTTGAACGTGAAATTATGGACATGATGGGCATCAAGTTTGAAGGCCATCCTGATCCACGGCGACTGCTGATGCCGGAAGACTGGAATGGTCACCCGCACCGCCGCGATTTCCCCCTGGGGTACGAGACAATTCAGTTTTCATTCAATGTGAATGAAATCCTCGAACATAAGCCTAAAGGCCAAGAGTGAGGGGTTTGGTGAATTAACCAATGGTAGTTTCAACAGAATCTGAAATCCAATCCTGGGAAGGCAGCCTCGACGAGCTTCGTGGCCTGGTTTCTGAGCGTGCATTTACCGGCGAAACCATGATGCTGAACATGGGGCCGCATCATCCCAGCACACATGGTGTGCTGCGACTGCTGCTGGAACTCGATGGTGAAGAAATCGTCACCTGTCTGCCGGATATTGGCTTTCTGCATACCGGCATCGAGAAGAACATCGAGTCCAAGGAATACGAAAAAGGCCTGACGCTGACCGACCGTACAGACTATCTCGCGCCGATGTCGAACAACATGGCGTTCTGTCTGGCGGTGGAGAAGCTGGTCGATCTGGATGTGCCGGAGCGTGCACAGGTGATCCGCGTGATCGGTCTTGAGCTGACCCGCCTCAACAGCCATCTGGTTTGGCTGGGGACGCACGCGATCGACATGGGTGCGATGAGTGTCTTCCTTTACTGTTTCCGTGAACGCGAAATGATTCTCGACATGTTCGAGATGCTTTCCGGCCAGCGTATGATGACCTCATATATTCGCCCTGGTGGTGTCTGGCGTGATCTTCCGGAAGAATTCCTGCCTGCGCTCAATTCATTCCTTGATTACTTCCCGGCAAAAATTGATGACTATGAGCGTCTGCTGACGAACAATCCGCTGTGGATTGATCGTACGCAAGGTGTCGGCGTTGTTGAACCTGATGTCGCACTGGCCTACGGCTTCTCAGGACCGAGTCTGCGTGGCAGCGGTGTGAACTGGGATATCCGCAAGGCGACTCCCTATTCCGGTTATGAGAATTACAGCTTTGATGTGCCGCTCGGTGATCATGGTGATGTTTATGACCGGTATATCGTGCGCATTCGCGAAATGCGTGAGAGTATCAAGATCCTGCGGCAGGCGGTGAAGATGCTGCCAGGTGGCCCGTTCCGCTCGGAAAATCGTAAATTCGTGCCGCCGCCCCGTGCATCCCTGAGCCGCAGTATGGAAGCAGTCATCCATCACTTCAAACTGTGGACTGAAGGCTTCAATGCCCCGGATCAGGAAGTGTTTGTGGCGATTGAAAGCCCACGTGGTGAGCTTGGATGCTATCTGCATGGCACAGGCGGCAACAAGCCGCGTCGTGTTCACTTCAAGACGCCCTCTTTTATGCACATCAGCGCGCTGCCGATTATGACGCAGGGCTTTTTGATTGCTGACGTTGTTGCGATTATCGGTAGTATCGACATTGTACTTGGCGACTGTGACCGTTAGGCCCGTCGTTCGTTTATAGACAAACGAGCCAACAGACCAATGGGCATCACGCAGCGTTCACACTGGTCGTTAGCTGCACTCTGAAGGACAGACTGCATGAATAATCTGCTTGAAAATTATCAGGAGCGGATCGAAAGAACGCTTTCAAAATACCCGGATAAGCGGTCGGCGGTAATGCCTCTGCTGTATATCGCACAGGAGCACTACGGCTGGGTAAGTCCGGAAGGCCTCCAGGATGTGGCTGAGATCTGTGACATGGATGTCACTCAGGTGCGCTCGGTTGCCGGTTTCTATACCATGTACAGCGAAAAGCCTAAGGGCAAATACTGGTTGCAGGTCTGCACCGATCTGCCCTGTGCGCTGCGCGGTGCTGATCAGTTCCACAAGGAGCTGAAAGAGCATCTCGGCGTCACTGAAGGGGGAACAACAGAAGATGGTCTGTTCACAGTAGAACATGTCATGTGTCTGGCTGCGTGTGATAAAGCGCCGATGCTCCAGTGCAATTTTCACTACGTCGAAAACCTCGATATGGAAAAGATGAAAGCTCTGATCGAGGAATGGCGTGCAGAGGTCAATGCGCAGGTCAATCAGGGTTGATCGTTTAGTGGTGGGACGGGATAAATTTTATGGTTGATAACATTTTGCTGCGCGCCGCAGGCATTCCCAATATCCGGGAATACCAGACCTATGTTGATAACGGTGGATACGAAGCGCTTAGAAAAGCGTTGTCAATGTCTCCTGCCGATGTTATCAACGAAGTCAAGGCATCTGGACTGCGTGGCCGTGGTGGTGCAGGCTTCCCAACTGGTGTGAAGTGGAGCTTTATTCCGCAGAATGAACCCGTCAAGTATGTCACTATCAATGCTGACGAGAGTGAAACGGGTACATTCAAGGATCGTCAGATCATGGAAGAAAACCCGCACCAGTTGATTGAAGGCGCATTGATCTGCGCTTATGCGATTCAGGCGACTGCGGTCTACATCTATCTGCGCGGTGAGTTCTGGGATGTCGCGCATCAGCTCGATGAGTGCATCGCTGAAGCTGAACGTAACGGCTTTGGTGGTGATAATATCCTCGGCTCCGGCTTCTCCTGCCGGGTATACACCCATCTTGGCGCGGGTGCTTATATCTGCGGTGAGGAAAGCGCACTGCTGAACAGCCTCGAGGGGAAACTGGGCCAGCCTCGCGTGCGTCCACCGTTCCCTGCTCAGAAGGGCGGCGGTCTGTACGGTGAACCGACGGTTGTCAATAACGTCGAGACGATTGCGAATGTCCCGTGGATCATTGGCAATGGCGCGGCGGAATACAAGAAGATCGGCAGTGAACAGAGCGCAGGGACCAAAATCTTCTGCGTCAGCGGGCACGTGAAGAAACCGGGCAATTATGAACTGCCCTTCGGTGTGACCTTCCGCGAACTGCTCTATGATTACGCAGGCGGTCCACTGGATGGCCACACCTTTAAGGCGATTCTGCCTTCGGGTGGTTCTGGCCCGATTGTCGAAGCGACGGATGAAGTCCTCGATACGCCGCTGACTTACGAGGACATGCAGAAGATCGGGACGATCCTCGGTTCTGCCTCCGTGATTGTGATGGATGAAACCGTCGACATCACATGGGCAGCATCGAAGATGACCAAGTTCTTCAAGCACGAGAGCTGCGGCAAATGCACACCCTGCCGTGAAGGTACATACTGGCTCGATAAGGTGATCGACCGTATTCTGGCGGGCGAAGGCAAGCCATCCGATGTCGATCTGATCATGAATGTCGCACGCAATATGCAGGGGACGACCCTGTGCGCATTAGGGGAATTTGCGGCCAATCCGATCATTCATACGATCAAGAACTTCCCCGATGATTTCAAACTGCATGTGGACCCGGATGCCCGGAAGAACCTCGCAGTGGCGAACACGGCTGCTGCACCGGCGGGTGATTAAGGTTTAAACCATGTCGTTGGATGCCCATGACATTGAGAGGGGGCAGTCGGTTGAAACCCCTGATCAATATGAAGAGCCGACGACGGATGTGATCAATCAGGAGGAGATGCCCGATACCGCCGACACCGGCCAGCGGGCATCCATCCCGGTATGGGAACACCTGCGGCGATGGCTGCTGCCGAATGAAGCTGAACGCACGGGCGATTATCTGCGGCGGCTTGCGCTTCTGGATGAAACGATCACTCGTTACCCGCAGTCACCGAGCGGCTATGTGCTGCGCGGTGAACTGCATTTAAATGCCGGGTTGATTGATCAGGCACTGCGCGACTTCCGACAGGGGCTCGTGCTGGCCGAAAACCAGTTGCACACTGAACAGTGGGGAGTGATCGCACAGGTGATGCGTGATCGCGCTCAGGAAGGGTTGAACCAGGCACTGCGCCTGAGGCAGAATAGATAAGTCCGCTTGATGAAATGTATCCAGTATCTGGCACGAGAGAGTTTACATGACTGATACAGTCAAGATTATCATCGATGATCGTGAGTATGATGTTCCTGCCGGGATGAATCTGGTTGATGCCGCGAAGTGGTACGCCAATAATGACATCCCGGTCTTTTGCTATCACCCCAAAATGGACCCGGTCGGTATGTGCCGCATGTGTCTGGTGGAGATGGGCAATATCGAGAAGGATCGCGCAACCGGGGAAGTGGTGCTGGATGACGAGGGTAAGCCCAAAGTCCGCATGTTCCCCAAGCTTCAGACTGCCTGCACACAGTTATGCACGGATGGGCTGGTGGTACACACTGCAACAGAGCAGGTGCATGAAGCGCGTGAGAACGTGCTCGAATTCCTGCTGACCAGCCATCCGCTCGACTGCCCGATCTGTGATAAGGGTGGTGAATGTCCGCTTCAGAATCTGACGATGCATCATGGTCCGCAGACCAGCCGCATGCATTATGAAGACAAGATGCGTCTGGACAAGCATGTCCCGTTGGGTGATCTGATCTTCCTTGACGAAGAGCGCTGCATCCAGTGCGCACGCTGTATCCGCTTTCAGGAAGAAATCGCCGGTGATCCGGTGCTGGCCTTCCATGAGCGTGGCCGTACCCTTCAGATTATCACCAACAGCACGCCGGGCTTTGACTCATACTTCTCCGGTAATACGACCGACATCTGCCCGGTAGGCGCTCTGACCACGGCTGACTTCCGCTTTGGCGCACGCCCGTGGGAACTGACCCCGGTGCCCAGCATCGACCCGTTTGACGCCGCTGGTTCCAATATCACACTGAGCGTTCGCCTCGACCGTGATTTCGGTGGTCGCGCCATGATCAAGCGCGTGATGCCGCGCCAGAATGAGTATGTCAACGAAATCTGGATCTCGGATAAGGCGCGTTTTGGGCATCACTTTACCCGCAGCGAAAACCGTTTGCAGCATCCGATGCGCGGTGCTGGCAAGGGCGCAGCTCTGACGCAGGCCTCATGGAATGATGCCATCAGCGCACTGGTGGAAACCCTCAGTAATGCGGGTGGCAGTATCGGTTCCATCGCTGGCAGCATGATGAGTAATGAAGACCTTTATCTGCTGCGCGAACTGCTGGCCGCCTACGGTTCGGATCAGCTTGGTGTCTGGCCGCCGACTCATGCCGGGGCCGAACTGGTCGCCAGTGTGGGTGTAGGACATGGCACAAACTTCAGCCAGTTGGGCAAGGGTGATGCAGTCCTGATCATCGCGTCGGATCTGGAAGAAGAAGTCCCAGTCTGGCGTTTACGTGTCAAGCAGGCGCATGATCGCGGTGCGTATGTCGTAGTTGCCAATGCACGCGGCACCCGTATGGATGACTTTGCCAGCGAAGTCGTCCGTTACAATGTTGGCCACGCTGCACACTTCCTTACCAGCCTGAAAAGCGAAAATGCCGAGCTGTCCAGCCGTCTGGCGGATGCGGGCAACCTGATCATCATCACCGGCGCTGAAGGTCTGACCTATGAAGGTAGTCAGGCGCTGATGCAGGCCGCCGCTAACTTCCTGATTGAGACCGGTCATGTCGGCAGAGCTAACAACGGTCTGCTCTCGACCTTCCCCGGCCCGAATCGTATGGGACAGCACTATCTGGGCTATACCGTCGAGAATACCCTTGCGATTGCCCAGAAACCTCCGAAGGTACTGATTGTCGCCCAGGCCGAACTGCTGGCAGATGATCCGGCCGTGAAGGATTGGCTTGGTCAGGTGGAGACAGTGATCAGCCTCAGCCTGTTCCCGGATGAAATCGTGACACAGTACGCTGCACTGGCGCTGCCCATTCAGAGCTTTGCCGAGCGCGATGGGACCTACACGAATGGTGAACGTCGTGTCCAGCGCTTCTACACCGCGCAGGGGCCGATGGGTGAAGCGCTTCCGGCGTGGCAGATCATATCCCGGACACTCGGTGCCGCTGGCAAGGCCAATCTGAGACCGTCTGCGGCGGCCGTCATGCTCGAGATTACCCGTAACGTCCCAGTCTTTGCAGGCTGTGGCTATCGTGAACTCGCGCAGGTCGAACGGCAGTATCCCGAAATCGGACGCGAGGATATGTACTACGGTGGGACCGCCTACCAGAATATCGGTGGCCTCGGTGTACAGATCAAATCAGAAGCGGACAATGGCACTGTCGCAGCGTCTGCAAATGTGACACTGCCGCAGGTCCCTGCCGCGTCCGGCGCGAATGGTCAGATGGTGGTTATCCCTACAACCCAGCTCTACAACCGTGAATCCGTATTTGAGCCAAGCGCAATGATGCATCCGCGTGTTATGATGCCCTATGCAGAACTCAACAGTGCTGATGCCGAGCAGCTTAACATCGCCAGCGGAGATGTGATCGAAGTCACCGCCGGTGCGACAACGGTCCGGGTCAAGGCCTATGTCAATGGGCGGACGCCCGCCGGAAGTGTACTGCTGCCGCGTCACCTGACTGAGCAGCCAGTCCCATTGACCATTACGATGGGCGAAGTCAGAAAAGTATAAGGTTGGATTGAACTATGGCTCAACGCAGAGTTTTCGGAATACCGCTTCCAGTGTTGGTCATTGGTGGGCTGATCGTCCTGCTGATCATCGGCCTTATCACTGTCGCACTGGTCAGTGGCCTCTGGAACATGTTCCAGACAGGGCAGTATGCCACACCGATTGAGTGTGCAGACTCGGCTGGATGCGCGTTCTGGCATCCGATTATCTACTCAGCAATCATCCTGTTTGCTGTGATTACCGGTTTCGCCTATACCACACTGCTGGAGCGTAAATTTATCGCTTTCTTCCAGCAGCGCAGTGGTCCCAATCGTGTCGGCCCATGGGGTCTGCTTCAACCTGCTGCTGATGGCCTGAAGCTGATCTTCAAAGAAGACATCATGCCATCCAGCGCCTACAAGTGGATGTATCTGCTGGCGCCGATGCTTAAAGCGGTGCCGACACTTGTGGTACTGGCAGTGATCCCGCTGGGGCCGCCCATCACAATCCCGTGGTTTGATGGCAACTGGTATCGTATCCCGCTGTCGATTGCCGATCCGGGTGTGGGTGTTCTGTGGCTGCTGGCGATTACCAGTATCGGTACCTATGGTGTGGTGCTGGCAGGCTGGGCAAGCAACAATAAGTATTCAATGCTCGGCGGTCTTCGTGCGACGGCGCAGATGATCAGCTACGAACTGAGCCTCGGTCTGGCGATGGTCGTGCCGGTTATGATCGCAGGAAGCCTGAATATCCGCGATATCATCGACTCGCAGGGTGGGCTGCTGGTGAACTGGTTCTTCTTCCAGAACCCACTGGCGGCGGCGATCCTGTGTATCGCGCTGGTTGCAGAAGTCAATCGTGCTCCGTTTGACCTGCCGGAAGCTGAACAGGAACTGACCGCCGGTTTCATGACCGAATACAGTGGTATGAAGTTTGCCCTGTTCATGATGGCGGAATACCTCGGGATGATCGCTGTCAGCCTGATCGCCGTCTCGCTGTTCTTTGGTGGGTACAATACCGGCTTTGGTCTTGAAAGTGGTGCGCCGATTGTTGCCCCGCTGGTGATGCTCGGTAAGGTAATTCTGTGCCTGATCGCCTTCATCTGGGTGCGTGCTACACTGCCTCGTATCCGCTACGACCGTCTGATGGACTTCGGCTGGAAGGTCCTGCTGCCGCTGTCACTGCTGGCTGCCTGCTGGACGGCGATTGCCGTGGTTCTCGGCGATGTCTTCGGTCCGGTGGCCTACGGTATCATCTCCGCGATCATGTTCCTCGTGGTCGTGGTGGGTGGACTGGTCTACCTGAGCCGTTCGCCCGAAACCGAGGAAGCAGAAGCGGAATTTGAAACCGATCCTGTTATCACCGGTGAGCGTGGCGGTATTGGCTATGGTGTGCTTCAGGCCGTTGGTGGTGCGCTGGCAATCCCATTCGTGCTCTACCGTAATGGTGTTGGCGTTCTCGAGCGACTGAGCCGTTTGAGTGAAGAGCCAGGGACTGAGAATCCTTCAACCGGTGGTGATTAGGTACATGAATAACTGCGCTGGCTGCCAACCGCAGAGTTTAGAGAGTTAAGGCGACGAGATGAACGTAATCAGAGGTTTTGCAACAACCTTCAAACATTTGCTGGAAGAGCCGATTACCCTCCAGTATCCGGAACAGGTGCGCCCATTCCAACCGCGTTATAAAGGTCGCCACCACCTGCGCCGTTATGACAATGGTCTGGAAAAGTGCATTGGCTGCGCACTCTGCGCGGCATCATGCCCGGCAGATGCGATCTGGGTGGAAGCGGCTGAAAACACCGACGAAGAACGGTACAGCCCCGGTGAACGCTACGCCAAGACCTATGAGATCAACATGCTGCGCTGTATCTTCTGCGGATACTGCGAAGATGCCTGCCCAACCCAGGCGATTCAGCTTGGGCACGAACATCAGCTCAGCTTTGCTGATCGCCGTGACGCGATCTTCACCAAGTCGATGCTGATTGATCCCGTTCCTGAAGGCGCGAGTGATACGCCGCAGGTTACGGCCCCCGGTGTGTTTACCCGGTCTATTCCGGATATGGAAAATCCGACATAGTTACGGGATCGTAACGGAAAATAAACAAATAGCGCCGGAGGTTTTGAACTCTGGCGCTGTTTGTGTTAAACTGCACAAACGTCTGGACGAATTACGCCCAAGGATAACCGATATGGGAGTAGAAGCGATCTTATTTGCGATCATAGGAGCGCTGGCAATTCTGTGCGCCTTTATGATGCTGCAAAGCGAAAACGCGGTTCACAGCGCGATGTTCCTGATTGCGAACTTTATCTGTGTTGCGGTGCTTTACATCATGCTCGAAGCACCGTTTCTTGCCATGGTTCAGATCGCCGTCTATGCGGGCGCGATCATGGTGTTGTTCCTCTTTGTGATTATGCTTCTGGGGGCAGAGCGCTTCACCACCGGGGATGCGGTACGTCGTTTCCCGTGGCTGGCTCCATTAGCGCTGGTCCTGTCGATGGTATTTATTCTGGCCGTAGGCGTTGGACTCATTCTGGGGCAGGTCGATAACCAGACACCCTCATCGGGACGCGCACAGCTCCGTATTGTGAATGCGGCGTCACTGGCTGAGGAAATCCCGGCAGGTGATTTTACCAATCCTCAGGTCGCCATTGCGGAACGCAGCTTTGATATTTTTCTGAACAATGAACTTATTGCCGAAGGCATTTCTCCGGGTGAAGCGACAGACTTTACTGCCTACGAGCCCGGTGAATACTCGCTGACCTTCAGCCCGATTGATACCGAGATCCCGTTTGTCACGGCAACGGTTCGACTGGAGCCGGGGGCACCTGTAACCGGCATTCTAACCAGCGATGAAGGCGGAAGCCTGTCAGTGACGACGATCAACGATGATCTGAGTCTGGTGGATCGCCGCAGCGGTCGTGTCACCGTCTTTAATGCGACTTCACAGCCTGTCAGCGTGGTCGATATCCTGTCAGAAGCATTCGCTGACAGCCGTCAGGTGGTGCCGGTTGCCATGAACATTGCACCGGGTGAAGTCTCCGAAGCGGTTATGCTTCCCGAAGCGCGTGTGAGATGGACTGTGATCGAAGCGGGCACCGAACAGCGTGTGCGCGATACGCTTGATCCCGATCTGATCCTTGCGCGTACCAATGAGGTCAATATTGCACGCGATACCGCTCGTCTGCTGGTGGTAGCGCCGCTGCGTGCTGCTGGTGGCAGCGAACTGGTCACGGTATATACGGGCGATTATCTTGCTGCCGGGACGAGCGATCAGTTTGGTGGGGCATACTCGATTGGAAGTATGCTGTTTATCGACTACCTGCTGCCGTTCCAGTTAGTGGCGATTTTGCTGCTGGCGGCGATGGTAGGTGTAATCGTCCTGACGCTGCGTGAAGATCGTCCTGATCGCGCTACCCGCGGTCAGCGCCGCCGTGTCAGCCGCCCGCTGACCAGCGTCATCGCGTCACAGACTGGCAGCGATCTCTCACAGGCACCGCGCCTTGCGCCGCCCCTGCAGTCATCGGGGAACGCATCCGAACAGCCAGAACCTGCTGGAGACTGAGGAAGAAAACAGGATGGTACAGACAGAGGCATTTGTTATTCTCAGCGCGGTGCTGTTTACAATGGGCGTGATGGGTGTTTTGCTCAAACGCAACGCGATTCTGGTCTTTATGTCCGTTGAACTTATGTTAAACTCTGCGAACCTTGCACTGGTGGCCTTTGCACGCCAGTGGGGGGAAGTGAACGGTCAGCTTTTTGTATTTTTCGTCATCACGGTAGCAGCGGCAGAAGTGGCTGTCGGGCTGGCGTTGATTGTGGCGATTTTCCGCTCCAAGCAGAGCATTAATATCGATGATCTGCACTCGATGGAAGGTTGATGTTTATGCAGACATTGGCAGCCTTAGCGCCCCTGATGATCCTGATCCCTGCGATTGGGGCATTCATCAATTTTTTCTGGGGCAACCGCCTCGGTGAGCGCTTTTCCTCGTGGATTGCGATCATCGCTTCAGGCTCGACATTTTTCGTCGCCCTGGGTCTGCTGAGTTACCTCAATGGTAACTACTATGAACCCGCGGTGATTAACCCGCCGCTGCTGGATAGCTGGATACGTATCCCCGCAGGCGGGCTTGAAGTCCCGTGGCAGATGCGTGTAGATACGCTCAGCGTTTCCATGATGGTCTTCATCTCATTTGTTGCCACCCTGATCCACATCTACGCTTCGTCGTATATGCATGGAGACTCGCGCTATCCGCGTTTCTTCGCCTACCTGAATATGTTCCTTGCGTTCATGTTCACGCTCATCGGTGGCAACAATTTCCTGATGATGTTTGTCGGCTGGGAAGGTGTGGGTTTGTGCTCGTACCTGCTGATCGGCTTCTGGTGGGACAAGCGCAATGGAGAAGGCTGGCGCAATGCCAACGCTGCACGCAAGGCGTTTATCGCTAACCGTATTGGCGACTTCGGCGTTCTGATGGCCGTTTTCCTGATCTTCTGGACATTCAATACCCTCGATTTCTACAAGCCGACTGAAGTTGTCAATCCACATGCGGTGGAGGCTCTGATCTCCGGCGGTGGACATGGTGAGGAAGCGGGTACTGAGTCGCATGAAGAGGGCACGGAAGCCGCTGACGATCACGAGGGTTCGATCCTGCTGGTCGCTCAGACCGAAGGCGAAGAGGGCCATGGTGAAGAGGCGGGTGAGCACGCTAACGAGACTCCTGCTGAAGACGATCATGCGGCTGCAACCGGTCCTCTGTATCATAACAACGATCATCTCGCGTATGCCCAGATGGGTGTCTTCAATAAAGCACTGGCATTACTGGATCTTGGTGAGGGCGAAACGCTTGACACTGGTCGCGTAGATGCTGAAGGCCAGCCGGTGACACAGGGCCGTCTGATCGACTTCGGACCGTTCTCTGTTGACATCGAAACGGTTCTGATCCTGATTACGCTGTTTATGCTGCTGGGTGCTGCGGGTAAATCCGCACAGATCCCGCTGTTCGTCTGGCTGCCAGACGCGATGGCTGGTCCGACTCCGGTTTCGGCGCTGATCCATGCGGCGACGATGGTGACGGCTGGTGTGTACATGATGGTGCGCTCCAATGTCTTCTTCGCCAACGCGGAACTGACATCGATTGTGATAACGATTGTCGGATCACTGACCGCGATCGTGGCCGGGTTTATCGCCATCGGCCAGTTCGATGTCAAGCGTGTGCTGGCGTACAGTACCGTCAGTCAGCTTGGTTTTATGGTAGCTGCTGTGGGGCTTGGCGCATACACCGCCGCTATGTTCCACATGATTACGCATGCGTTTTTTAAGGCACTGCTGTTCCTTGGAAGTGGTTCCGTCATCCACGGGATGGAACATGGACATCACCATGTCTCCCACATGAAGCACACGGAACATGCCGGTGATGAAGGACACGAACTGGGACATGACGATCATATGGATAGTCATGATCCGCTGCACGATACCCATCATGACGAACACGCCGCTCATGGCGAACCTTTCGATCCGCAGGACATGCGTAACATGGGCGGTTTGAATCGTCGGATGCCGATCACCTATTGGACCTATCTTATCGGTACACTGGCACTGGCTGGTATCTGGCCGTTTGCCGGTTTCTGGTCGAAGGATGAGATTCTGGCGGATGCATGGGCTTCGGCGATTGGTAATGGTCAGCTTAAGGGTTATATCGCCTTGGGTCTGCTGATCGTCGCCGCCGGTATGACGGCATTCTACATGGGTCGTCAGATCGAGATGGTGTTCCACGGCCAGCCCCGTACTGAATCCGCGGAAGAAGCCAGCGAAAGTGCCTGGCCGATGACCGTACCGCTGATCATTCTGGCGTTCTTCAGCCTGTTTGTCGGTTTCATCAATATCCCCTCTGGTCTGGCTGGAATTTTCAGCTTCGGCCTTGATGGTATCTTCGGACACCACGCACTGTCAGACTTCCTGACCTACAGCATCACCGAGGCACATGCTGCACCGCCGTTTAATCCGGTAGTTGCGCTTCTGGCACTCGGTATCGGAGTGGTTGCACTGTTTACTGCGCGTGCCCGTTATGGGTCTGGCAGGGCGATTGATGCGCAGGGCCTCGACCCGCTGCAGCGTGACGCGGTCACCGGTCCGTTCTGGCGCATCGCCAATGCCCGCATGTACTGGGATGAAACCTATCATCGTCTGTTTATTGGCCCGTTCAATGCGATCTCGAAGTTCCTTGCCAATACACTGGACTGGGACCTTTTCCACAACTATTTCCACGACACAGTTCTGTGGCGCGGATTTAACGCAATTGGTAGTTTGCTGAGCCGCCCGTTTGACCTCGGCATCATTGATGGAGTTGTAAATGGTGTAGGCCGTGTGGTTCGTGGGACGAGCGGCGTGCTGCGTCGTTCCCAGACGGGCTATATCCGTGTTTATGCGATTGCGCTGATGGTTGGTGTCGTCGCAGTAGTTATCCTGATGTTATTACCTGTGCTTCAGAGCTAGTAAAGGCGAGGAGAGACGGCTTTTATGGAAAATTCAGGGTTATCGCTCACAACGGTGACACTGTTCCTACCGATGATTGGTTTGGCAGTCTTACTGTTTATGAATGGGGAACGCAACCGCAGCGCGCTGAAGTGGACGGCACTCGGCTTCAGCATTGCCACGTTCCTGGCATCACTGCTGATGTGGGCTGGGTTCGACTCCAGCAATCCCGAGCTTCAGCTTATTCAGCGTAATGACTGGCTTCCCAGTCTGGGTGTGAGCTATTACGTCGGTGTGGACGGTATCAGCCTGCTGCTGGTCCTGCTCTCGACCTTTATCACACCGCTGGCAATTCTGAGTTCATTCAATGCTGGTGTTATTGAAGAACGTGGTCGCGAAAAACTTTACTATATATTCCTGATGATGCTTGAATGGGCCATGATCGGCGTATTCGTTGTGCAGGACCTGATCATGTTCTTCATCTTCTGGGAAGTGACGCTTGTCCCGATGTACTTCCTGATCGGGATCTGGGGTGCAGAGAACCGCGTTTACGCGGCGATCAAGTTCTTCCTGTATACGATGGCCGGTTCAATTCTGATGCTGCTGGCCCTGCTGTATGTGGGTGGCGCTGCCGGGACCTTCGCGGTGCCGGAGATTATCGCAATGGTGCAGAATGGGACGCTCTCATTCCCGTTCGATGGTATCTTCAGCACGCAGTCGTTCCTCTTCCTCGGCTTCCTGATCGCCTTTGCGATTAAAGTCCCGATCTGGCCGCTTCATAGCTGGCTGCCGGATGCGCACGTTCAGGCCCCGACTGCTGGCTCGGTGATCCTTGCTGCTGTCCTGCTGAAAATGGGTACTTACGGTATTGTCCGCTTCTGCCTTCCGATGTTCCCAGAAGCATCCGTCGCATGGGCACCGTTTATGGGTGTTCTGGCTGTGATCGGTATTATCTACGGCGCGTGGGTGAGCTATGCACAGACCGATATGAAGAAGCTGGTAGCGTATTCTTCCGTGAGCCATATGGGTTTCGTCGTCCTCGGTATCTTTGCGCTGAATGCGCAGGGCCTGCAGGGTGCAACCATTCAGATGGTCAATCACGGTATCAGCACCGGCGGTCTGTTCCTTCTGGTCGGTATGCTGTACGAAAGACGTCATACCAAGGCGATGGAAGCCTACGGCGGTATCTGGAAGGCCATGCCTCTCTTCGGTGCACTCAGTCTGGTTGTCGTCCTCAGCAGCATGGGTCTGCCCGGTCTGAATGGCTTCGTGGGTGAATTTGTGATCCTGCTGGGTACTGCTGGTAGCGAGATTCTCGGCGTCGTCTTTGCGCTGTTCGCCACCACCGGCGTTATTCTGGCGGCGGTTTACATGCTGTACTTCTTCCAGAAGATTTATCTGGGTGAACTCGACAAATCTGAAAACATGAATCTTCCGCAGATGAACTGGCGCGAGATCGTGGTGATGATCCCGATCCTGATCCTGATTTTCTGGATTGGTCTGCAGCCGGTCGGCTTCTTCAATACCATCGGAGCCGCCACTGAGAAGATCACTGCTCAGGTTCAGCCAGCGATCGACAACGTGGTCGTTCAGGACGACGCGGCTGTCGTTGTCGAAGCACAGCCTTAAGAGGAAAGAGGAACGATGCAAGTTCCAAGTTTTGTCGATCTCAATGTCGGCGCAGCGCTGCCAGGGATTATCCTGGCGCTCGGTGCCTGTCTGCTGCTTGTTGTTGACCTCTTCCTGCCGAGATCACGCAGGGATGTAACACCGTGGCTGGCAATGCTGTTAATCGGTATCGCCTTCGTGGTGAACCTGTTCACTTTCAACAGCGCCGAACAGTTCGCCCTTGAAGAGATGTTTATCGCCGACCCGTTCACGGGCTTTATGAATATCATCGTGCTGGTCGGGGCTGCTTTGAGTATCCTGCTGAGCATCGATTACATGAAGCGCATCAATGCAGCGCGAGGTGAGTTCTACGTGCTGATGCTGTTTTCGGCGGCTGGGGCCATGTTTATGTCGAGCGCCAATGATATGGTGGTCGTGTTCGTCGCGCTGGAGCTGCTGAGTATTCCGCTGTATGTGATGGCAGCCTTCCGGCGGGACAACATAAAATCCGAAGAAAGCGGTATGAAGTACTTCATCCTTGGTGCATTCGCCAGTGCATTTCTGGTGTACGGTGCCGCGCTGATGTACGGTGCCACGGGTACAACCAATCTGCCGGAGATCTTCTCTCAGGTGAGTGGGATTGTCGCTTCAGCAGGCCCGGAACGCTTCTATCTCGCGATCGGAGCGGCTCTGGTTCTGGTCGGACTTGGCTTTAAGGTCGGCGTTGTACCGTTCCATATGTGGACGCCGGATGTCTACGAAGGTGCCCCCACACCGGCGACGGCTTTCATGAGTGTGACGGCGAAAATCGGTGGTTTTGGCGCACTGCTGCGCGTGCTGCTGATTGGTCTGCCCGCTGAAGTCTTCACTTCTCAGGCGGATGTCGCCACATGGCAGAACACACTGTGGATCATTGCCGCCGTTACCCTGATACTGGGCAACTTCGTGGCGGTATCACAGCGCAATATCAAACGGATGCTGGCCTATTCGTCGATTGCCCATGCCGGCTATATTCTGATGGCAGTCGCAGCCGCCGGGACACCCGGTGTTGCCACAGAAGCGACTCGTGGCGCGCTGTTCTATCTGCTGGGTTATACCTTTGCCAATATTGGGGCCTTCGCCATCGCGATGACGATTGAACGTGCAGATGGCAGCGGTACCAATATCGATGACTTCAGAGGTCTTGGCAAGCGCAACCCGTGGATGGCGATGATGATGGCGATCTTCCTGTTCAGCTTTGCGGGTGTGCCGCTGACGGCTGGCTTCATCAGCAAGTGGCTGATCTTCCAGCCAACGCTGCAGGCAGGTCTGGTCGTTCTGGCTGTGATCGGTGTGCTGACCAGCGTCGTGAGTGCGTACTATTATGTGCGTATCACAATCTTCATGTTCTTTATGGACAGCGCCGATGAAGCCGCCGACGCAGAACATGATCGTACCTCACTCGGTGCGACTTCAACCTATCTCAACTGGGCGATCTATGCGTCGCTGGCTGGCACGATCATTCTTGGTGTCCTGCCAATCCTCGCAACCAGTCTGGTTGAGACCGTGAACGTGGCATTACTTCTGCCGCAGTAATTTTCACAGCTTTAGCACCACCAAAAGAGAGGCCTTTGGGCCTCTTTTCGGTTTTTTTACATTACCATAACGACCCAGTACAAAATGGGCCTTGTCTCCTATGCCTTTACACATTATCGTAATATATAACTATATCAAAATAAATTTATCCATGTGAACTGTCCTCATCCGACAGTTTGCCTGATAAAAGGTAACAGTCTGCATGGTCATACATCGCCAGCGTACCACACCGTTCGTTTATGTTTTTCGCATGTCGGAGTCGGGAGAAGTGTTCAAACTTCAGCCGATTACCAGCGAAGGCTACATCATCGGTCGGTCAGATGCACAGAGTGCTTTTCCCCCTGATATTGATCTGACCCCCTTCAATGGCCGTGATCGAGGTGTTTCGCGGCGGCATGCCGCACTCACCATCTACGGAAACGAACTTCACATCGTTGATCTGGACTCTGTCAACGGAACGTTTGTTAATTCCAAACGTCTGATGGCAGATGCGCCTTATGCCCTGCGTAGTGGTGATCGCATTCTGCTGGGAGATTTCGAATTGATTTATGAGCAGCAGCCTGGATAGCTTGTCTTTTCCAAGTTGTAATGGTTATCAGTATTGAGGAATAACAAGATGCCTAAGAGTAAAAGTACCAGTAATCTTCGTTTCGAAGGCTCACTGTGGTGCAATCTGGATATCGCCCTTCGAAATGTGGATCAGATTTTCAGACAATCGATGCCCGCTTCAGAATTAAGTGTGATCGAGATCTATATTCTGCGTGCACTGTTTGAGCGAGACGGACAGCATGCATCAGAGCTAGCGCGTGCGGTCGGTCGGGCGGCGACCTCCTTTACCCCAAATCTCGACAAGCTTCAGAAGAAGGATCTGATTGAGCGCCGCCCCGATCCGAATGATCGTCGGGCCGTGCGGATTTATCTCACACAGAAGGCGGAGGAATTCCGCGATGATGTGATGCGGACGACCGAGACCGTCGATGGGCGCATTGAAACACTGTTTACTGACAGTGACTACCGTGCCTTCCAGCGTGTACTCTCCGGTTTGCAGAATATCGAACCGGAAACCCGCTAATACACCAGCGTAGTCTGCGGACTGCCTCAGCCTGATTTCATAAATCGCTGACCCTTAGCCGGGTGCTGTCTCACTTCATTGTTTGCAGCGCTCGGCTAAAGGCGTCATAGGCATCCTGTGAAAACAGGATGAAGCGGACCCGCTGTAAGGTTGTGGCTTGCTGCTCGACAAAGTCTTTCACAGTCGAGAGGGCAATGGCAGCGGCTTCTGCCATGGGATAACCGTAGGCCCCGGCACTGATCGCGGGAAATGCGATTGACTCCAGTTGGTGCTCGGTCGCGATCTCTAAACTGCGGCGGTACGCACTGGCGAGCAGGGTGACGACCTGCGGGTTATTCTGCTGATAGACCGGACCTACGGCGTGAATGACATAGCGTGCTGGCAGCCGATAGCCTTTCGTCAGCTTGGCGTCACCGGTTTTTGCACCACCTAACAGACGGGTTTCTGCCAGAAGTTCAGGCCCCGCAGCACGATGGATCGCGCCATCGACCCCACCGCCTCCGAGCAGGGAAGTGTTAGCAGCATTCACAATCGCGTCGGTAGTTTCAATGGTAATATCACCAGTGACGAGTTCAACCGTTGTGGAACCAAACTGCACGTTCATCCGTCTCCTCCGTAGCAGATCCTGTGGTATCAGTCAGGTGTTGCGCTTTCTTTCACTTCAACGATAATACGATCAAAGTGCAGTGAAGACTAAGGGATAATCGATGACATCCACCGGGCCATCTCCGCTTGCAAAGATCACCTGGACGCATCCAGAAACAGGCGAGCCGAGTGAATTTCCCCTTGCGGAAGGCACGACAGCATCGATTGGTCGTGCCTCTACCAACGATATTTTCATTCCAGAGCAGCATGTGTCACGGAATCACGCTGTGATCGATTTCCTCGATGGTATCTTCATCCTGCGTGATCTGGACAGTGCCAACGGAACCTTCGTCAATGACGAGCAGGTGAAGGGTACCTATCCGCTTTCCTCTGGTGATGAAATCCGGCTGTATGTGCCACTGCTGCATTTTACGGCAGTCATCGACGAGATCTCGCGGCCTAACGCTGTCGCGGCAGAGTATGCCAATATGGGCATTGGCACGCCCAACCCGCTTGGCGGACGCCTGATTATCACCAACGGCGCACAGGAAGGCGAGGTCATCACCCTCTGGCAGGATGAAATCACCATTGGACGGGCGACCGCGAACCATAACTGGGAAATCGGCCTGCTTGATCCGTCGGTTTCCCGTCCGCATGCCAAACTCCAGCGGATCGATAACCGCTGGGTGGTCATCGACCTCGGCAGCTCAAACGGTACCAAGGTCAATGACACACCGGTGACGAACAAGGGGCGCGTGCTCTCTGACGGTGATATTGTCAGCTTTGCGGGTACTGTGACCCTGTTCCGGGCGACATAGCCGACTTAAACAGACTTCTCTGGCAGATCTGCACGCGCCTCCTGAATAACCTTCAGCATCTGCGCGTGAATGTTGGGATTGGCGGCGACTACACGGCGGCCCTGATAAAATCCGCCATTGGTCAGACCCTCATAATCTGATGCTGTGCCGCCTGCTTCCTGCACACACAGGACACCCGCCAGAAAATCCCAAGGGTTGATGAGCTGTTCCCAATAGCCGTCAAAACGACCGGCTGCCACATAGCACAGATCCAGCGCGGCAGATCCAAAGCGACGTAAGTCGCGAGTGCGGACCAGCATCGCAGCCCATTCCGCCAGATTGTTATCAGCACTGGTGGCTTTGATGTACGGAAATCCGCTGGCGACGACGCACGACCCCAGTGTCTGTTTTTCCCCGACCTTGATCGGCTGTCCGTTCAGGGTCACCCCCTGACCACGAATGGCGAGGAACATCTCGTTGAATAATGGCGCGTAAACCACACCGACCAGCGGTTCGTGCTGGCTGTTGACCAGCGCAATGCTGACCGAGAAAGCCGGGATGTGATTGGCAAAGTTCGTGGTGCCATCCAATGGATCGATATACCACAGATACTCGGCATTCTCGAATGACTCTCCGACTCCACCACTTTCCTCGCCAACCAGATAGTGGTCAGGGAAGTGCTGCTGTAACCCGGCTATGATGACCGCCTCCGCACCACGGTCGGCCTCGGTCACAATATCGTTCTCGTTTGATTTCTGGATCTGTTGAAAAGGCCGGGTCTGAAAATCGCTCAGGATCGCACCCGCCTCACGGGCCAGTTGAGTCGCGATTTCTGCTGCCTGTGTCAAGTCAAGTTCAGCCACGCTGATATATCCTTCATAGAGTGTCAATCAAGCAAAAAAAACCGGATAGATCACAGATGCTATCCGGTAGAAGGGTTTGTAACAAAATTTGCGGAGAAAATCTAATTTGGATTCTGATTCTGCTGGGCAACCGTGACATTACTGGCCTGCTTGCCCTTGGACCCCTCAACAATTTCAAATTCCACAACGTCACCCTGATTCAGGGAACGATAGCCGTCACTCTGTATAGCCGTGTAGTGCACAAAAACGTCTGTGCCATCATCCTGGCGGATGAAGCCATAGCCTTTCTCCGCACTGAACCATTTGACAGTCCCACTTACGCGTGTCATTTTGCCTGGCTCCTATCGCATTGGACCATAGTGTGCTTCACTGCGGCCAGGAGACGCCAAATAGTGAAAATTTTCTCATGCCGCATTAAGCTAACAAAATTTTAACGAGGCCTGAACTAATTGTCAAGAAAGGTCGAACCCCTTAGCGACGAACAGCGCAACTGCATCAATATAATAGGTTTGAGGTGAGAGATCCAGCGGTTGAACATGAATTAATTCATAATGCTGACTTGTTATCCGCTTCGCATCACGTGCCAGTATGGCGGGGTCGCTGCTGACGTAAACGATCTTAGCTGGGCGGTGTGCGATCAGGGCATCCATCGCTGGAATGCTGAGACCTTCTGCCGATGGATCGACGATGCAGATTGTATGCGGCGGCACCTCTGGCAGCACGTCTTCAACTGTCCCGTCGATGATCTCGACATTCTCGAATGCTTCCAGATTGAGGCGGGCATCGAACACAGCCGGGGGATAGCTGTCTACCAGTGTGATATGTTTCGCCAGAGGTGCTGCGAATGCGCTGAAGAAACCAACACCGCCGTACAGGTCGAGGACCTCATCCTGAGCGGTAATGCCTGCCAGATGCAGGACCACATCTGCCAGTATTTGCAGAAGATAGGGATTACCCCGAAAGAAGCTTCCCGCTGAGACGCGGAACGCCTGCTGACCAATCTCGAAGCGGTTATACAGATCCCCGACCAGATTGACCGGCTCGTGGCTGGGAAGCAGCAGGTTGACGCTGGTTGGCAGGTCGAGCAGCAGTTCCGGCGCGGCGGCTTCATCATCAATCGACAGAATCACCATGTGCTGCTCGTCGGTCCCAAGCCGAAGCTGAAGTGTGCGGGCGGTTGCCGCTTCAAAGTCGAGCTGTTCGGAGAGTTCCAGCAGAATCGGGTGGATGATGAAGCACACTTCAAAGGGAAAATCCGGGTTGCTGTATTCGGCTGGCATCGCCAGTTTGCCATCGTCCAGAATGTGCATCGTCATGATGTGATTGTAGCCCCACTCGACCGGGCTGGGGATGACCGGCTGGACTGCGGCTTCGATCACCTCATCGCTGAAGCCGCCGATGCGCCCAAGCTGATCGTTCATCACATCCTGCTTGAGCAGAAGCTGCGCTTCGTAGGCGATATGCTGCCACTGACAGCGTCCACAGCGGTGCGGTCCGAAGTGTGGACAGCGCGGATACACCCGATCGGCTGATGCGTCCTCAAGCGTGACCCCTTCGGCAAAGGCGATGCGGCCCCGATCCTGAGTGATCCGGGCGCGCACCACCTCACCGGGGATAGTGTAGGGGATGAATAGTGTGCGGCCATCATGACGACCGAGGGCACGGCCACCGTGGGCCATGCCGGTCAGTTCGACGGTGAATTCCTCTGATGAGGGTGTAGTCTGACGGGGTTTCTGGTTTGGCATTAACTGTTCGCTGCTTTCTGGGTTTCCAGCATCAGATAGGCGATGAAATCGCGCAGTTCCTGCGGCATGACGGTATCGCGTGCACTCAGACGGCGCGACGTGTTACCGCGTGTAATGTAGACCTGATAGATATAGTCTTCGGTGCCATCTAACCCTATGCTGCCGAGGAAGTCCCCAGAGATACCGAAGAAGTCGATCGCACGAATACGATTATTCATCTGATCGAGGACAGCCTGCGGGACCTGTGCCTGCTGATCGCCATAGGTCATTGTGCCGTCACCCTGAAGTTCGATTACCAGCGGTGGTGGTGGGGTGGTCTGGCTGGAGCCGGGGCCACCGCTGCGTTCAATCCGAAGCAGGTCGAATGGTTCACCCGCGTTCGGATCTTCGGTACGGGATGCTACGAGTGTGCGCGAGTCGACTGCAATCAGTGCGCCTTCGATGGTTGGCTCCATCGTCGGGAATGGCGGCTGTGTGATGTTAGGGGTTGGGGGAACCTGCACGACACTACCCGTTTCGCGCGTGGGTTCTTCGCCGCTGTCACCGATCTGATTGGGATCGGCGGTTACCACAGGGTCTGGGATGTTTTCTGTAGGTGGGGTTGTCGCTTCAGGTGTGCCACTGCATCCGAAGAACACCAGTGCCCCGATCAGAAGTGCCAGGACGGACAGGGTACGGGCATTGTGATAAATGATCCTGTTGATCATCGAATTATCCCTCGTCTGAATTCACGGTTGAAACCAAAACCACATGTCGAACAGGAACCGCCCTGCGACGGGTCTGTTTTAGTAGTGTTATCGAAAACCGGATGGATGACAAGCGAAGAAAATGCAGGAATCCTGACAATGGGAATAAATTCTCTCCTGCAGATGCCTCATTTCGTTTTCCGTTTGCCGCGCGCTGTGTATAATGATGAACTATTGATTTGAAACGCAAGGGTGAGCAAAGCATGGCACGTTTTCGCACTCATGGCCGAGGTTTTGCGCTGTCGCTGGCACTGCTGGCAGTATTCGCGGTCTTATCGCTGTCGGCCCTGATGACTGCCTATACGACGATCAGTGCGAGTCCACCAGCGCAGGCGAATCTCCTTCAGTTGTTCCTGCTGAATACTCAGGCCGATCTCGAACTGCTGGCAGATGAAGTTTTCGGTGTTGATACCCGTCCAGAGAGCTGGACGAATAATGAAGATCTTGAGTCGCCGGTGTTTGTGGTCGATCTATGGCTGAATAACGAGCTGCTTGCTGATGAGCTTTTGGGAGATGGCAGCCGCCCGGATGAATGGTTTGGGGCGACCTCATCGAATGCCGAAATCCTAGGGCGTAATATCCGGCATGACCTCGAACTGCTGGCGGATCAGGTTTATGGCTCGGTCTTGGATCGACCGGAAGCATGGTCTGGCGCTGGTTCGATTTACCGCTGCAGCCGGACGCTTCAGAATCTCGTGCGTATTCTGGATGCTTCCTACAATGTGCGGCCCAATACCCCTGAAAGCGTGATCGATTACTGCGGTACCGTCACCAACGAACTGCTGGATAACATTCTGCCACCGGTGTTTGATAACTCCGATATTGGCACCGGATCTTCCGGCCTGTTGTCTGGCGTGCGAGGTGACCTCGAACGGCTGGCGGATGAACGTCAGGGACTGGGAAATCGTCCGGTGGGCTGGTATGGCAACCGTGATGCGACGACACCAACCTTCCTCGATGACCTGCTGCGCGATCTTGAAAACTTCGCCAATGTCGAGCTTGGGACCGGCACGCGACCCGCAAACTGGCGCGGTATTGTGCTCGATTCGGGTGCGCTGACCTATCTGAACCTTCGCTACAATATCGAAGCACTGGCGGACCAGACGCTGGGCGAAGGTGTGCGTCCGACTGGCTGGGAAGGGATTGATCCCGCCCAGCGCTGCGATGTGATCCCACAGGCACTGGTGCTGGTGGTGGGGGAACAGATTGCACCTGTCCCGCCGCCTGCCGATGCTTCCAGCCGTGAGGCGTTATGCCAGCAGGTGGAAGCCAACGCGAACGATTATGCCGAAAATCCCCCGGTCGCACAGGAAGATGTGGTCGAGAGCGATGGCCTCACCTATCGGTCACGGCTGGCCTTCTCGTATCTGGATGTCGCGGCGCTTCAGTATATGGGCATCATGCCGCTGGATGTCGAGTTCCGCCCGTGGTATCGCAATTTTCAGGAATCCAACATGATGTTCGTCAGTGGTGAGAACTTCGCGGTCTATATTGACCGGCGCTATACCACCATGCCCGACGAAGCCTTCCGCATTCTGCCATCACTGGAAGGCCGCAAGCCGCTGACCTTCTGCGATGCCAACTGGTGCAATGGCCCCGGCCCGACGCCGACTCCGACCGGTGACAGCCCGCTGGTCCTGCTCTTGCAGCAGACTACACCAGAACCGACACGCGATCCGCTGGTGCTGGAGCAGCAGGGCAAGATCCTTGTGTCGTGGAACAATATCCGCGTTAATTACCTGCTGGATCGTACAGATGTGGGTACGGTGCAGGTGACACTGGAAATCTGTGCTGATCCGTCTCAGGTCGCGTGTGAGCCGGTGATCAGCGTGTTCGATAATACGACCTCGACGACCAAGCCGGTACTGTCGCAGTTCAACGGCCTGAATGTCTATGAGTTCAACTACGGGTACAGTACCAACTTCATCATTGAAGGCGCGACCCGATTCTCGCGTGACATCTGGATCAGTGACCCGACGATCCGAGGGTAAGGAACAGAACGAGAAATGTGGGGGCCGGAAGAATC
This sequence comes from Chloroflexota bacterium, assembly GCA_023430545.1. Taxonomy (GTDB): domain Bacteria; phylum Chloroflexota; class Anaerolineae; order Aggregatilineales; family Phototrophicaceae; genus JAEZAF01. Next base: position 252 of record JAEZAF010000072.1, on the reverse strand, counting down.
CGGCCTCATGCATACCAAGTTAAGGGATTTGAGGCGAAAAAAGCCCCCCATCCCTGCGGAATAAATTCCGCTTTCCCTTCCCCCAGTCGGCAAACCGGAGTTTGCTACGCAACCTCAGTTTGCATTCCGAGGGAAGGGAGAAAAACAGGTTTTACGAAGGGCAGCATTACTTGCTATGCTGCTTAGGAGATGGGTTTTTACCGATTCACGCCGGTTTTTAAATCTGCAATTTGCTTAAGTTGCTACGCATGG
>JAEZAF010000011.1 GCA_023430545.1 Chloroflexota bacterium | reverse complement strand
CAGTACAAACTGATGCGGTTGCTGAAACAATCAGATCAGCAGTATGAAGATGCCGCCAGCCGCATCAGGGCGATTTTTCAGGCGTAGAGAGCTTCGGTCTCTGCATTTCTCTTTTGGTAGTCTCATAAGGCCTGCGTGAAGGGGTATCATTTACCTCAATCCGGAAGGTGGGAATCACGTTTCGGTAGCTGAGATTACGGCTGAAATAAGGATCACCCGTTTTAATCCAGGGCTTCAGGTGTTCTGCTGCAAGCCTAAGATCATTTTCCGGAATTGCGCTCTGATCGCGAGAACGGGTTGCCGACTCGTGATGGATCAGAAGGACATCGGGGGAATAGACAATCCGATAACCCAGAACATGAATATCCAGGCACAGGATCACGTCACTGAACACCAGCACATAGGCTTCACTGAACCCGCCGACCTGTTGGAATAAATCACGCCGTACCATCACACATGCACCGGTCACGGCCAGCATGTCCCGATACCACTGGTCACTACCGTAGGGTCCTGCATAATTTTCCGGGCTAAGCGTCAAAAGATTATCGGCCATCCCGTAGACGCCGACCAGTACACCGGCATGCTGAATGCGCCCATCAGGAAATAGAAGTTTCGCACCCACCACTCCCACATGTTCCTGATCAAACCACTGGACCATCCGCATCAGCCAATCCGCATGCAGGACTTCAGTGTCGTTGTTCAGGAACAGGAGATAATCCCCCTGTGCCTTCTCAGCCCCCACATTACAGGCTCGGCCAAAGTTAAAGGTGCCGTGATACTCCATAACCTGAATACGTCCGTGATAGCGTTCATATAACTGCTGTGTTTCGACTTCAACGCTACCCGTATCCACAATTATCACCTCGAAATTCGGGTAGTCCGTTATTTCAAAGATACTATCAAGACACTGTTCCAGGAGAGACGCTTTATCCCGCGAAGGGATGATTATCGATATCATACCCATGTGCCGTGGCTGCCAGATACAGCGTATTCTGCCATCGACAAGCGTCACTTCAGGGTTCTGCATTCCCTGACGAAGCAGATATCGGTAAACAGCTTCTGGATCAGGCTTACCGGGATGCCGATGTACAAGAACCTGTGGAATATGGCGGATGTTTGTTGCAGTCTCCGTCAGACGTAGTCCAAAATCCCATTGATTGGGGAGTACCTGGACATGCTCCAGCAATAGCTCTCGGCGTACAACAGCTTCGGCAAACAGATTAATGGAAAGCATCAGCTCAGGCGACCAGTCCGGTTTGAAAAATGGGTTTTCGCGGTTCGTATCATCAGCATCACAGTAAACGACATCAGGATCATCTGCTGTAACAGAAGCAAATGAGCCTAGCGTCCATTCTGCCAGCCATGTCCCCAGAGTCAGCAGCATCACATAATCCGCAGTAATGGCCGAAATCGCAGACTCCAGCGTATCGAAAGCGACAATCCTGTCGTCAGTAGCTATTCCGTGCTTCCCAACCAGCAATAATCGCCAATGGGGATAGGTCTGCCTGTTCAGGCTGTTCAGCAGAGGGTCCAAATCAGTGTCAGTATCAGCGTCAGGAAGTAAAAGCAGGTCAAAAGCCGGTGAATGGTGGTCCAGTGGCACTATGACAGGCGGCTCGAAAAGTTTGATCCATGCTTCGTAAGAGATAGGTGACTCAAGCACTTGATTAACGTAACCTCGATCACCCTGAAGCCACACTGGAATCCGCTTTATTAAGGCGAGAAGTCCCTGTGTTTTTACAAGCGCCCTCATCCCGCTTATTATTTCTCTGAAACGTCTGATGAAAGACAATACAGTACTCCGTCGGTGAGATCGAATTATCTGAACCGGGTTAAACTTTCGATTTTACCTTCTCTATACCCATCTTAGAATAGTTTTCCCGAACAGGCCCACCCATCACGGTCGGTGGGAACCTTCGCGCTGTCTGCATCGTTCTAGTAGATAACCGACACAGAAGTTGATAAGGAGCCTTTTGCCATGCCCACAAAACTGCGTTTGCCTCTGATGCTGGCGCTGGTGATCGCGGCGATCAGTGCCGCCGTCCTCAGCGTGAGCGCCGCGCCGGGTGTCGTCTCGCCCGATGTCATGCTGACGGTGACTGCACCTGACGACCTGACTGCGACACCTTCCGATGATGAACCCGCCACTGACGAACCTTCTGATGGTGATGAGCAGCCCGCCGGGCCTGTCGCTGACGGTGTCAGCGTGACGATTTACAATCAGGGCACGGCGCTGATCCGGGACCGCCGCACCTTCACCTTTGATGCCGGGGCCAATGTGGTGGACTTCACCGATGTCGCTTCGACCATCGACTCGACCTCGGTCAATTTCAAGTCGGTCACTGATCCTGAGACCTATGTACTGGAACAGAACTACATTTACGATCTGGTCGGCACCGAAGCCCTGCTGGAACGCTATCTGGACGAAGTGATCACCGTCACGACGATGGACGGTACCGTGTATACCGGCGTGCTGCTCAGCGGGCGCAACGGTGACATCATCCTGCGTCAGGAAAACGGCGAAGTCGTGGTTGTCAGCATCGCCGAAGCCCGTGACGTGCGCTTCCCGAACCTGCCCGATGGCCTGATCACCCGCCCGACGCTGCGCTGGCTGGTCAATGCCTCGGCCAGTGGTGACCAGCAGGTCGAGCTGACCTATCTGGCGGGCGGTATGTCATGGACGGCGGATTACAACGTCCTGCTTGGCACGGGAAATACCTCGCTCGATCTCAACGGCTGGGTGACACTCAATAACACCAGCGGTACGGCCTATCGTGATGCCCAGCTCAAGCTGGTGGCCGGCGATGTCAACCGGATTGTGCAGAATGTCGCCAGAGAGGAAATGTACGCGCTTGATATGGCGCAGGCCGCTCCCGCCCCGACATCGGTCGCACAGCGCGAGTTCTTCGAATATCAGCTTTACGAAGTCGCTCGCCCGGTGACCATTGGCAACAACGAGACCAAGCAGGTCGAGTTCGTCAATGGCAGCGGTGTCCCGGCGAAGACCTTCTATGTGTATGACGGCAGCCTGCCTTATTACGGTTACGGCAGCCCGATCATGGATCAGTATTACGGTGACCGCGGTGTGACAACGGTCGCTACACATCTCGAATTCTCGACGGGCGAAGAAGACGGCCTTGGGGCAGACCTTCCCGCCGGACGGATGCGCGTCTATCAGGAAGACACGGACGGCGCGGCCCTGCTGATTGGCGAGAACGTGATCGAACATACGCCAGAAGGTGAAGAGATCTCGATCTATCTGGG
>JAEZAF010000010.1 GCA_023430545.1 Chloroflexota bacterium | reverse complement strand
CCCATCACCGGCCTGTCAGGGTCCCCGCGTGGATGCACCTGAAGGACAGCACGATTGGCAAGGTGAAGCCACGTCAGGATGATGAGTTCGTCGCCAATGTTGATCCCTTCAAGCGCTGGCGCAAACTCAGGGTGCATTTCCAGCCACGCGTCGTAACCGCCTTCGTCGCCCTGAAGCGGCGCATCCTCAGTGTTTGTTAACACCGAGCGAATCAGTCCAATGGAGTGGATCATGTGTGGATGTTCCTTTCCTGATCGTCGTTGTGTTATCCGTATCCGTTTTCGGGTGACAGACGCCCGTTGGTCGTCCTATGTACCGAGCATCTCATCCCGCCGCCGCTGAAGATAGGCATACTCGGCGGGATTGCTGCACAGTTCCAGTGCCCTCTGGTAGGCATCCGCTGCCGCTTCGTACTGATGAGAGCGCCGCAGCAGATCGGCACAGGCGGCGTGATATGGGTAGAAGCCCTCCGCTTCTGGTTGAAGCTCCAGCAGCATTGTCAGACCGTGCGACCCGCCCCATGCCATCGCTACTGCCACTGCCCGATTGACTTCGATCACCATCGACGGCATCATCAGTGCCAGACTGCCGTACAGGGCGGCGATCTGCTGCCAGTCAGTCTCCGCAGTGGATGCTGCCTCGGCATGCAGGGCACTGATGGCTGCCTGCACCTGATACGGCCCCGGTGAGTAGAGCTTCAGGGCTTCATCCAGCACGGTGACTCCATCGGCGATTTTCGCCTGATCCCAGTGCTTGCGATCCTGCTCATCAAGCAGCACCAGTTCACCAGCGGCATTCAGGCGTGTCTCGCGACGGGAGTCGTGCAGCAGCATCAGCGCCAGCAGACCTCGCGCCTCGGCGCTTTCTGGCATCAAATGCACCAGTACGCGCCCCAGTCGGATGGCTTCGGCGCACAGGTCGGCCCGAGTGAGTGAGTCGCCGCCGGTGGCACAGTATCCCTCGTTGAAAATCAGGTAAATCACGGCCAGCAGTGCGTCGAGTCGTTCCGGCAGCAGATCGGCAGGCGGCACACGGTAGGGGATGCCCGCACTGCGGATCTTGGCTCGGGCACGGGCCAGCCGCTGGGCCATGGTCGGGACCGGGACCAGAAATGCACGCGCAATTTCAACGGTGGAGAGTCCGCCGAGGGTGTGCAGCGTCAGCGCGACCTGTGCTTCCAGCGCCAGTGACGGATGACAGCAGGTGAACATCAGCTTCAGGCGCTCATCTGGTATCGCGTCCATCTCGGTTTCATCGTCGATGCGGTCGTTGATGGCGTCTGCATCGTCATCCGCATAAATGTCGGTGTCTGCTGCCATAAGCGATGTCTTCCGTTCCAGTGTGGCGGCCCGTCGCAGCCGGTAGATTGCACAGCGCTGCGCGACGGTTGTCAGCCATGCGCCCGGATTATGCGGTACACCGCCGACCGGCCAGCGCTTCAGGGCCTCGACCAGTGCATCCTGAAGCGCATCTTCAGCCAGCGTAAAATCCCCAAACCGGCTGATGAGCGCAGCCAGCACCCGCCCATGTTCCTCACGGAACGTGATTTCGATGTGGGCGGCGGTGGTCATTCGGCCTGCGGCGCGTCTGGCGGACGCTGCGTGAAAGTCATTACCGGGCGAACCTCAACCGAGCCGTATTTCGCACCCGGCATCTTTGCGGCCCATGCCAGTGCTTCATCCAGATCGGCGCAGTCCAGTACATAAAATCCACCCAGATGCTCATGGGTTTCAGCAAACGGACCGTCAGACGTCAGGGTTTTACCCTCGCGGACTCGCACGGTCGTCGCGCTGCTGACCGGATGCAGCGACTCGTTCGCGACCAGTACTCCAGCGGTTTTCACCGCTTCCTCGAACTGTATCCAGCGCTGCATGGCGGCATGACGTTCTTCCGGCGTAAACTGCGGCCTCTCCGCTGGATTGGCATAGATCAGCATCATGTACTTCATGCGTCCGCGTTCCTGTATGATGGGCAAGGGTGTCTCTGACTGCCTCTAATACTGTACGCAGACGCATTTCAGTGTCAACCGGGTTACGCCCCCTGTGTCATCTGCAGCAGACCGATCAGATTGCCATCGGCATCGGTGACGGAGGCGATCAGCTTGCCGCCGCCGACATCCTTCACATCCTGTGTGAGCTGCGCGCCCGCATCCAGCAGTGCCTGAAGCTGTCCACGGATGTCATCGACGTGATAGTAGGTGACGGGGCCGGTCATCCCGTTACGATGGCCGTGAGGGTCCAGCCCGATGTTCTGGTCACCGACCTGATAGCCGACATAATAAGGCTCGTCCATATACGGCTGGACGCCGAAAAGCTGGCCGTATAGTGCTTTGGCCTGTGCGAGATCGCGGACGGGATAGAGGACAGTGCGGATACCCTGGTTCATGACAAGCTCCTTCTACGGTTTAAGCGATCAGACAGATCAGCGTGTTTCGCCTTTCTATCAACACGTAGAATGGCGAAGCGTCAGGATGACACTTCAACCACGGCTCTCATCATTTACTCATCTGCGGGTTTATCCGAGGCTGATGAGAGCGCCGAAGCGTCCGGTTTTACCGTGTTCCGCCCGATGCGAGAACCAGTCTTTGGTGTGGCTGGCGGTGCAGATGCCCATCACGTCGATCTGCTCCACACCGGCACGCTCAAGATCGCGGCGGTTGGCTTCCCACAGATTGAAGTAGGCGCTGCCATCCTTCGGATCACGCTGGATCAGGCCGTCGATGGTGCCATAGCGTGACTGTACCGCCGTGACCACTTCCTCGCCGACCTGATAGCGTGTGGGGCCGATGCACGGGCCAACGCCGGCGCGGATATTCTCCGGGCGGGAGTCATAGGCCTGTACCATCGCCTCGATCAGCCGTGTCGCCATGCCGTTGACCGTCCCGCGCCAGCCAGCGTGGGCGATCCCAATCGCACCCTGGGTGGTGTCGTAGGCCAGAATCGGAGTGCAGTCGGCATAGCGCATCACCAGCGTCAGGTCGTCGCGGTCGGTGATGACGGCGTCGGCCTGTGCCAGCCAGCGCCGGTTTTCCAGCGGATGGGTGGCGATGACGGTATCGACACCGTGCACCATCCATACCGTGACCGTCCGGCGCTTATCGACCTGCATGGCGCTGTACATCAGATCATGGTTATCGTGGACGCGCTCGACCGCATCGCCGACGGTTCCGCCGAGATTCAGGGAATCGAACGGGGCGGTGCTGACTCCGCCATGACGGGTGAAGATGCCGTGTTTAATGCCCTGCCATCCGCTGAAACGGTAGTAGCTGAGTTCGTCATGGGTGATGCGTTCCGCGCATGTGGTTTGAAGGGGTGGATTCTGCAAGGGTGTTACCTCGGGTGATTGTCAGGTTGTGTAAGGGTGTCTGGTCGGGCGGAAGAATCCGGCCCCTACAGATCCTGTGTGTTTTATTGGATATGCGATGGCGTGTCCGCATGTTCGGCGCGTTTGCTCAAGTCTTCGGCACGCAGACTCGCCCTCTACAATATAGAGACTGAAGATACACCATAGCAAAACGAAAACCCACTGTGAGATACAGTGGGCTTTGCATGATAGCAGGATAATGCAGAAGGAAAGATCCCTCTGACACAGGGTGTACTTTACAGAGACTACATAATGCTGACTTCGGCGCGGAGGGCATAGCCGCGCCCGTGACGAGACTGGATGATAGCAGGCTTGTCCGGGTTATCTTCCAGCTTGCGGCGGACATTGCGCACATGATTGCGCACCAGTGCCGTATCGCCGACCCCTGCGGGATAGAACCAGACTTTTTCCAGCAGTTCCGGTGTGGTGTACCAGTGGCCGGGATTCTTCGCAAGGAACTGAAGCAGATCGAACTCGATACGCGTCAGGGAAATCTCCTTGCCATTGAGAAAGGCCTGATAGGTCTTCCGCAGGATCTGAAGCTGCGGCATGTCCTCGTTGCGTTTGACGCGGCGCAGATGCGCCCGGATGCGTGCGCTCAGTTCGCGGACGGCAAATGGCTTCTTGACGTAGTCATCGCCGCCTGCTTCCAGTGCGTCTGCCACGGTGTAACCGGTGTTATTGGCGGTGAGAAAGATAATCGGTACATCGGCCAGCGCCGGGATGCCTCGCAGCGCACGGCACAGGGCGACGCCGTCCATGTGCGGCATTCCGACATCCAGAATGCACAGGTCAGGTTGTTCGAACTGGGCAATTCGCAGCGCTTCAAGCCCTGAATTCGCCTGTACCACCGAATAATTCTCCATCTCGGTAAGCATCTGTTCGAGCATCTTGAGGTTGTTGACATCATCGTCAACCGTCAGAATTTTGTACATAGCGGTTACCGTCTGGGCAGGACCCATCACTACTTTCCATTTCCAATTGTAATCTTACTGTACCACAACTCTACTGTAACACGACATAAACGCAATGACAGTCTGTTACACAACCGTAAATTGTCGTGACAGTAACCTGATTCGTGGGGGCGATGCTGACGGGGCTGGTACCGACCTCACTAGGTTGTCATCATGTAGCCGATGCTGTGCACCGTGCGGATATAGCGCTGGTTGTCGTCTTCGTCGAGCTTCTTGCGCAGGTTGCGGACGTGCGCCCGCACCAGATCAGGGTCACCAGTATCCGGCGGATAATCCCAGACCGATTGCAGCAGTTCTGACAGAGACAGGGCCTGATTGGGATGTTCCATCATGTGCTTCAGCAGACGGTACTCGGTCAGTGTCAGGGTGACGGTTTCATCGCGTACATGCGCCCGATAATTCTCGGTATCCAGCTTCAGATCGCGAATCTGGAGTGCGGGTTCGGGATTGGCGCTCTTTTCGCTGCGCTGGCCGCGACGCAGCAGCGCATGGACGCGTGCCCGCAGTTCCGTGATGTCGAACGGCTTGATGATGTAATCATCTGCGCCTGCATCCAGCCCTTCGACCACATCATCGGTGCTGCCTTTTGCGGTCAGGAAGAGGATCGGCACCGCCATGAAGCGGTCATCCTTGCGGATGCGTGTACAGACGCTGATGCCATCCATCCCTGGCATGATGACATCCAGCATAATCAGTTCAAAGCTGTCTTTTTCGAGGTGATCCAGTGCTTCCGGGCCAGAGCTAGCCAGTTTTGCATCGAATCCTTCCCGCTTGAGGAAACGACCAAGCGTGCTCAGCACCTCTGGATCGTCATCTACCGCGAGGATTTGTGTCATGTTCCAGTTCTCCTAGTTTTTCTCTGACCTGCTCGTTTTCCATAGTGGGCAGTTCGACAGTGAAGCGCGTGCCTTTACCGAGTGCGCTTTCTACCGTGATTTTGCCACCGATATTCTCGACGATTTCCCGGCAGATATGCAGTCCGAGGCCGGTGCCTTCACCTGCGACCTTGGTGGTAAAGAACGGGCGGAAGATCCGTTCCTTCAGTTCATCGGGGATGCCGGGGCCGTTATCCCAGACCCGCACCACGATGTACTTATCGAGTGAACGATAGGCGGCTTCGACGCCGATCTGTGCGTTAGGCCAGTTTACCAGCGCATCATGGGCGTTCATAATAAGATTAAGCCAAATATCATCCAACTGACCCTTAACGGCAAAAACCGGCGGTGGTTTCTGCTCAGGAAAGCGCGTGTGAATCTTGATGCTGCGGCGCTCGACATGCGTGCCGATGAGCTGGATGATGCCCTCGACGGTATCGATTACATCAATGTCCTCCGGCTGGGACTTGGGATCGTTTGGCCGCCCGATCGCCAGCAGACGCCGGGCGACGCCCGCCGCACGTTTGCCAGCACGGTGGATCGCCATCAGCGACTCGTAGTTATCGGAGTCCGGTGGCTCGTATTCCAGCATCATGGCGGTATCAACCGTGATGGTCGTCAGCGGGTTATTGATCTGATGCGCGACGACCGCCGCCAGTTCACCCATCGCTGTCAGACGTGCGGTCTGCACCAGTTTCTCCTGTGCGCCGCGCAGTTCGTGCAGGCTGCGGTCAAGGTCATGGAATAACTGCGCATTTTCCAGCGAAATCGCCGCCTGTTTGACCAGCGCATCGGCCATGTCGATCTCGCCGCGTGAATAATTACGGTTGCGGTCGGTATCCGAAAGCAGCACCAGCCCCCAGACTGACGTGCGGTGTTCCAGCGGCAGCGCGAAGATCCCGCGTCCGACTTCCGGCTCAAGGATCTGCTTCTTTTCCAGCACTTCCATCAGTTCGGGACGCTGCGCCAGCGCCACCTGCTGATAGGGCGGTTCCTGCCAGACACCACGCCCAGCCATTGCCAGCACGATCAGGTTGGTATTGGTGGCCGAGAGCAGCGAGATTTCCGCCCAGTCGGAGTAGACAATCTGATTGATGTAATTCAGCAGCAGATAGACATCTTCTTCGCTGGAGTCCTGTGACTGATTCAGGACCGCGCCCATCACATCCAGTGAGACCTGCGCGACCTTCTGTGTGTCCGGTTCCAGTTGAGGATGGGGCCGCCGGATGTAAAAGCAGCGCAGCAGGCCGAGCATCCGGCCATCGGTCATCACCGGGATGAGCAGCGTGGTGAATTCGTCGCCTTCAATCCACATATAGCGGTTGCTGTCCAGCACCGAGCGCACATCGGGGTGATCTTCCAGTTCCAGCACCGGCCCCTTCAGCCCACGCCACAGCGCCTGATAATAATGTCCGCGCAGGTCGAGGGTTTGGGTTTCCGTATTCCACTGGTAGATTTCGGCGCGGCTGGTGTTCAGAACATGGCTCAACTGCTCGCAGATATTCGCCAGTGTCTCATCCATCAGCACGGTCGCGCTGATCGTCTGGCTGGCCTTGACCAGCATTTCCAGCTCACGCGAGCGCTGAAGGCTTTCTTCATGCACGCGGGCGTTATGGATCGCAATCGATGCGTACAGCGCCAGGTTTTCCAGCAGATCCTTCTGATGTTCGTCGAACTGATCGGCTTTGGCGCGGTTGTTGACACCCAGAACGCCAATCGTGCGGCCCCGCAGCATCACCGGCACGTACAGTACGGACTGCGCCAGAAAATCGGTCTTGAGGCGTGAGGAGTCGCGGTCGATGCCGAACGATGCCTGCCCCTTGCGGAAGACCTCACCCGGCAGGCTGTCTTCCAGCCGGACGGTGAACGGCACTTCCGGGTCGAGGTCCATGCCGACGGCTGCACGCAGCACCAGAATGCGCGGGTTGAAATCATCCGGCAGCAGCAGCATGCTCTCTTCGGCAGCGGTGAGCATCCGCGCTGCGTCCACCACGCGGTTGAGGACTTCCTGAAGTTCGAGGACTTCGGTCAGTGACTTGCTGAGCGCGGCCATCGTCTCGATTTCCTGCGAATGACGGATGCCGCGCAGGATCTCTTCTTCGGTCTGTTCAACTGCGGTCGCAGGCAGGATTTCGGTTTCGCGCTGGTTCTGGCGTCCGACGATGGTGAGGGTCAGCGAATAGATGGATTTCTGGTCCAGATCGGTGAGGGTCGGCAGATCGAATGATTTCGCCAGCAGACGGGCATCGTTCGTCAGTGCCACCGCGATGATGGTCAGCGGTGATCGATTCTGCATCAGCTTGGTGATGGTATTTTCGCCGGTATGCCGGTCCACCATACTGGCATCGATGAGGAGTACATCATAACGCGTCGGCTGGGCCAGAATGCTGACCATATCGACATGGGTATAGGCGGCACGTACATTCACCCGTTCCGTGCGCAGGCCGCTGCGCACGGCTGCAATGATGTCATAATTTCCAGTGACGACCAGGATATTCGGCTGCATTGTCTTTTGTGGTCTTTCTCTCGCGCTGGTGCGCTGGTCTCTTTGCTTCTCTATACTTATTGCTGCTGCTTATCAAGGGACTGAACGATCCGGTCGATGTTGATGCATCGGCTGATACATCGCGCTTAGGCATCGGGCTTGCTCAGACGCTTCAGCCGTTCGGACAGCGCATCCTCTGATTTTGGTGCATCTCCACTGGCTGGAGCATCGCCACCCGTCGGCGGAGTCGCAGGCGGGTTGGTCGCTGGTGTCGGACTGGCTGGAGTATCTGTCGGTGGCGCGGTCTCCGCTGCGGTGGCTGGCGGTGTTTCGGTCGGTACCGTTGATGTCGTCGCTGGGGCCGGTGAGTTTGTCCCGGCGGCTCCGGCAGGCGTTTCCCGATTTTCACGGTTAAACAGCGGATTCGCGGCCTGCTCGCGGTCTTTCGCGTCCAGAATATCGGTCAGGGACTGGATGCGTGCGCGGGTCTTTTCCTGTGCATCGCGGATGATGTCCGAGATCTGATCGACCGAGCTGGTGGTCTTGTCGGCCTGCTCGATTGCAGCTTCACGGGCGCGTTTGGCATAGGATTTCGCTGTCTCGCGCTGATCGTCTGTGTCGTCTTCGGGCTTGACGCTTTTGGTGTCGGGTTTCGTTTCAACAGGCGCAGCTTCGGAAGTCGAGGGTGCTGTGTTCTGGGTCGGATTGTCAGTTCCGCCGGAAGTGATTTCAGGCAGCGCGTCGTCATTGGCGGCAAACGAGGTATCCAGCCCGGTTGGAGCGCTGGTCGGTGTCGTCGATGAGGGCGCGGCGGTGGTTTCGGTCGGTGCAGTCTCCACCGGTTCCACAGCCTCCACAGGTATTGGCGGTGTGGGTGGCGCTGAAGGCTGCGGTGGCGCTGGTGGTGTCGGCGCAGCGGGCGTACTTGCTGCCGGTGTGCTGGACGATGGCTGCTGTGCTGGCTGCGGTGGACGTTCCAGCCGTGAGGTGGAGCGTGCAGGCTCGGTCGATGCGCTGGCAGGTGGTGTATAGGTTGTGGTCTCAGCCGGAGGGCTGGCGGGGTCGGCCATGCCGGAGACCGCCGCCTGATGATCAGCGACCGCTGCTTCCAGTTGATTGACCTTCAGGATCAGTTCGGCTGCATCGCGCTGATGCATTTTGAGGTCGGATTCAGCGATGCTCAGGCGCTGTTCGGTGCGCTTGAGCTGTTCCAGAATGCGCCGCGCTTCGTCGTCGCGTCCCTGCGACAGGGCGTGGTCGGCATCGATGTCAAGCTGCGCTGCTTCATCACGCAGGGCGTTGACCTGTGCCTGAAGCTGGTCTTCATGGTCCAGCGCGTCATTGATGCGCTTGCGCAGGTCAGTCACCTGCCGCTGAAGATCCGGCGCACGTTCAAAACGCGGCAGTTGGGGCAGGCTGGGCAGCGCGTCACTCAGTTTGGCGCGTGCCAGCGTGTTGAGTTTACTCAAAAGATCGTTCATCCGCACACCTTCAATCTTACGACCCTTTAATTCTACTATAGCATAGCGGGGTTCGGTTCATGAGGCAAACAGCCATCAGTACTGGTTTATGACCACTGTTAACAGAAGGGTTAAGCGTGATGCGATACCCTCAGCAGCCGCCGGACCAGTCGAGCCGGTACACGGCCATATTCCCACCGCCAGCATCGATGGAAGCCTGCCCGCCGGTGTTGTAGACCTCACACAGGCGCGGGTCATCGGGATCACCGCCCGGTACCTGATCGGGGAACGCCATCAGATAGCGTGCACCGTGCTGCTCCATGTAGGTCCACAGTGCATCGGGATCACCGATCAGCGGCACGATCTCCGGTGTCAGCAGACCGGCGATGTCCAGCATGGGCCGTGGTGAAAAGTATCCGACCGCACCGATGTCATGGATCGCCAGCAGGTCGTCCGATGGAATATTGGCGTCGATCCAGTGCGCCGCCGCCACCATCTCCTGATTGATGATCGTCACATCGCGCTGATAGGCGGAGCGTCCGAGTGTGAAGGTGAACACCACGATCAGCAGCGCTGCTGCGACTGCTAATCCCCGGCTGAGGACACGTCCGAGCAGATTGGCGCGCAGCGCATGCAGCAGCATCGCCGTGCCGATGACACCGATCAGCATCAGTGAAGGCAGGGCAGGCAGCACGTACCGCCCATGCTGATACGATGCCGGAAGCCGCGCCGCGTACAGGGCGATCAGTCCCACACACCACAGCACCGGCAGCAAATACAGCAGCGCGGCGCGACGATGCCAGCCGCGCACCGCCGCGATGACGTAAAACACCATGCCGGGGACGAGCATCACCTGACCGCCGACCAGCAGCGGTTGTGTCATCTGAAGCAGGCGCATCGGATAAGGTTGTGTCAGCAGCGGTGCGTGCTGCGCGAACTTCGCCCCGGCGGTATTCGGCAGCAGTCCACCAGTCAGGGACAGATTCAGCAGCAGATAGGGCGCGAGGGTGACCAGTCCGCCCACTGCGCCGCCGATCATCCAGCGCAGCAGGGCAGACGATGTGCCGCGATGGGCGATCAGGACGGCCAGCCCCGTCAGCCCGACGATCAGCGAACCTTCCGGACGGGCCAGAATACACAGCGCCCCTGCGATGCCAAAGATCACGGCGGAAGCGGCGCTTGGCACGGTCAGGCGCAGCGCCAGCCACATGACGGCTAGTGTCAGCATGGCGAACAGCGGTGTTTCCATCCCCGCCGCCCCCGCCCAGACCAACTGCCACGTCAGCACGACGGCGGTCCCCGCTGCCAGCCCCACACGTGTGCGCCAGTTCGCGCCTGTGATCCCCACCGGATAGAACGCCGTCCAGATCAGTTCTGCCAGCCGCGCCGCCAGCATCCCCATCAGCCCCAGTGACAGCATCCCGATCAGATGTGTCCAGAGCGCGTAGGGCACGTTGAGCGCGTAGCCTGCTGCCAGCAGCACAGTGTACAGCGGCGAGGTCGAAGCCGCGCTCGGCACGCCGGGTACAAAGGCCCACTGTCCGGTCTGCGCAAGATTGCGCCCATACACCTGATGAATCCAGCTATCATCCAGCGGGAATCCGCCGCTGGTTGAGATCACATACAGCCCGACACAGATCCCCGCCAGCACCAGTAGAAACAGATCGCGCAGAAATACTTCGCGGCCTGTGCTGGGCTTCAGGGGGGAAGATCCGCTTACAAGATTAGATATTTTCATTGGATCTTACAGGCCCCCCGGACAATGCCTGCCCTGTCCGCTGTAAAATCTGAACCGAAAATGAAATACCTGCCCCTGAAAGGAGAAGATCCAGCGGCGGGCAGGGCCGAATGCACATCGTGGGTTGGGTCAGCAGGGCGATCGGGCTGGTCTGGTATCAAGGTCGTATCCACAGATTATTATAGTATGCTAAAATGAAACGCAGGTCAGGGCTTATCCGGAGTCTGTCCCCGATTGTACCGAAAACCACCCCTGACAGGTATTGAGGTAGTTTCATGTATCAGCGATAATTGATACATTAAACCCTACTGAACCGTTAACAATCCATCACATCAGCGCGGTTGTCCTATATAATGAGATTTGCTGTGCCCGACCTGTGATGTGTCCTGGAGGATAGCCAGCGGCATCACAACCTGTATCACCTGTCGCTGTCGTCATCGTCGGCGCTGTATGTCGACTACTCATAACAACAGAACATCCCGACGCTAAAACCCGAAGTTGAATAAGGAAACCACGATCTCAATGCCCACCTACAAAATGATAAATCAGACCTTTGCCCTGCGCTCTGACCGCATGGCACAGTGGATCAATGCTGAGTGGCTGCCGACTTACCCGCATGATGATGCGCAGACCATCTTTATCTCAAATGCCTGCCTCGAAATCGATGTGCTGGATCGCATCGCGCCCGATTTCCCGCTGGCAGATGGTTATATTTTCACAGGCCGCACCGTGCTGGATGCGCCTGACTTTGCGCGGATTGGTGTTTACGATCAGGACAACGGCGTGCTGAGTTTTCAGTCTGGCGCATTTGTCTATCACTTCCACCGCGACTCGCACGAAGCCTCCAACGGGTCATCCGATAAACCCGATCAGGTCGATGTGCTGATTATCGGTGCCTATTATGAAGACGCAAGCTGGTATCGCACCGCCGTCGCGGTGGTGCCGGAATGGTTCCTGCCAGTCTGGACACCATTCGCCAAGGAATGCAGCCGACTGTCCAGCGCGGTCGTCCCGCGTGGGGAAGTCATCATCATCGGTGGGCGCACCCATTCCTTCGTGCCCAAAGTCGATTGGGATGACATCGTCCTGCCGGAGCAGCTTAAGACCGATCTGCGCGAAGATGTGCGCTCATTCTTCTCCAAGGGGATCGAGGTCTATAAGCGCCTGAACCTCAAGCCGTTCCGCAAGCTGATGCTGGCCGGTGTCCCCGGTACCGGCAAGACGATGATCTGCTCGGCGCTGGCGAAGTGGGCACTGGCGGAAGGTTATCTGGTGATCTATATCTCCAGCGCGGCCCGCAACCCGGACGAAGATCATTCGGCCGCCTTTGGCAAGGTGCTGGCAGCGCTGTCCACCGCAGCCGACTCGCAGCATCCGACGCTGATTCTGCTGGAAGAGATCGACGCCTATCTGCACGATGACGAGAAGGCGCTGCTGCTGAACGTGCTCGACGGCTCCGAAGCCGAAGTCAACGAGTACGGTACACTGCTGGTCGCCACCACCAATCATCCCGAAGCGATTGACGAGCGTGTGCTGAAGCGCCCCGGTCGCCTTGACCGAATCTTCATCATCCCGGAGACGCGCACCAAGGAAGACGCCGAGCAGATGCTTCAGCATTATCTCGGCTCGATGTGGCAGGAAGATCACCGCGCCATTGTCCCGCGTCTGGTAGGTTATCCGGGTGCGTTTATCCGTGAGGTCGCCATCTACGCACTGACACAGGTCGCCTATGACGATCTGCCGGAACTGTCGCTCGAACTGCTGGAGCGTTCATTCAAGGGCCTGAAGGATCAGATCGACGCCCGTGATGACTTCCTCAGCAAGCGTGCGAACCGCGAATTCGGCTACGGTGGCTAGGGGGCAGCGGTGCCCGAATTTAGACCTGCTTCAACGTGTAAAATGGCTTAACCTGGTACACACAGGGACGCGCTCGCCGCGTCCTTTTTGTTTCTTGCGTATCGTGCCTCTGTAACGCTGGCATGCCTTGGGATGGTTTGTCACGGCGGAAAACGTGCATTATCCCGTGATCTGTGAAGCAGCCCTGCCTGAATAACCCTCATTTTGCACACCACCCCCTTACGATAGACATATCACACGACTTATCGTCTATCACAAAGGGGAAACTCATGAACCAACCGAACTTCACAACTGCGGTCACGTTACAGGATGGCAGCACGCTGAGTGTCGAGGTGTACGGCGACGGCCCGACGCTGCTCTTACCCGTTAACCCGCGTCCGATTGAAGGCCCACAGGCCGAACAACTGCTTCAGTATGGGATGGACCCGGCGCTCGGACAGACTCTGATCAGCGGCCTGAAGGACATCGTCCGGGTCGCGGCGTTCGACTATGAAGGGCATCTGTGGAAGCATCCACGCCCCGATACGCTGACGCCGGATCATGTCGTCAGTGATCTGCTTGCTATCGCTGATGCGGTTCAGGCCGACCAGTTCGCATATTATGGCTATTCGGTGTTCGCGATGATTGGCCTTCAGCTTGCGCTCCGCACCAACCGGCTGACAGGGCTGGTGATGGGCGGCTGGCCGCCGATTGACGGCCCGTATGCGGAGATGCTGAAGGTGACGACCGCCGGATGGGAGATGGCCGAAGGCACGCCGAACCCGGACGACGAGTGGTCAACGGCGGGACTGTCGAAGGCGCAGACGCGCCAGTACGTCACACTGTACGAGTCGCTTCAGGGTTTTGATGATCGGGCGGTGCAGTCACAGATCACCTGTCCGGGATTGTGTTTTGTCGGCTCGGCAGATGAGATCATGTACGAGAAGCCGTGGGGGGATGTGCTGGTCAGTCTGGCAGGGCCGCTGCTGCGCGAACCGGCAGGGCTTAAAGCGCTCGGCTGGGATGTGCGCGTGCTGGACGGCCTCGATCACATGCAGGCGATGCAGGCCGCGCATGTGATCGAGGTGCTGCGTCCGTGGCTGGAGTGCATATAGGCTGAGGTTTAAAAACGCCCCGCCTATTGAAGGTTATGAGAGCGCTGCTGTCACATAGGGCTGAAGCAGGAACCATGCGCCGGTGAACAGCAGAAAGATGCCGTACAGACGCCGTACCCGCTTGGATGGCAGGCCGATGGCGATCCGCGCACCG
>JAEZAF010000101.1 GCA_023430545.1 Chloroflexota bacterium | reverse complement strand
CCTGCGTGATCGTCAGGGCACGCCGCACCATCACGCCATCATTGATGTCTCCATTGGCGAAGATCAGTGCAGGTTGAAGGGTATGGGAGGGTATGGTCATGGGATTCACAAAACGGACAGGTCAGGGCCTGTCCGTCCGATCAATGTTGCAGGATGGGGGAATATAACAAAATCAATCATCAAAACAATTTTACCGCGAACGACGACGCCAGATTTCCTTGACTTCCAGCTTGCTGACATCCGGTGCGTCGAGGAAATCGGTCACCAGACGCGGAAAGCTCGACGCTTCCAGCATCGGGAAGTGACGCACACCCGGCAGCGGAATCGGCAGCAGTGATTCTTCCTTGTTGGCGGTGATATACGTCCAGATATTCTCGTTTGGCACATCGATCACCGGATCATCGACACCATGCACCACCACCACCGGCATAGGCAGCGTCCGCAGTGTATCAAGCAGCTCGCCCGGATCGAAGTTCTTCGTCAGGGACTGAATCGCACGATCATCCTGCTTGCTGACGTCCTGTGACAGCTTGCCGAATTCCGGTTCCGTCTTTTTAAAGCAGCGCTGAAGCAGCGTCGCACTGTCGTAACGGCCTACCCGACCGTAAAGCGGATTGTCTGTCGGCGAACTGGACACAGGCAGATCCGAGAGCTTCAACTCGTGGCGCAGTTCTGCCGGACGCATCAGGGGTGTTTCGTCCTTGCGCTCGATCGGCGTCGATGGAAAGGTCGAGGTGGGCGGAAAGGGCTTGTCTGCCTCGGTCGGACGTGTATCCGGCTTATTGGTGGCCTGAAGTTTTTCAGCTTCGGACCGGCTGCGTGCCAGTGCCGCCGCCTCTAACCGCGAACGGTCGATGCTGTTGACATTGCGGATGGTGGCTTCGCTGTCGGGCAGCGAATGCAGTTCAGGTCGGCGGACGACCGTCGCGTCGATTTTGCCAGACGTCGCATCAGCCGTTTTCGGCGGATTCAACGGACGCGGCGCATCATCTGCGGTCTTCAGCGGATTCAGTGGGCGCGGTGGCGGCGGCTCATCCGCCGTCTTCGGCTTATTGAGCAGCACACGCTGACCACGCGTCGCCAGATCACCGGGATCGAACAGCGGCGCACTCGCGATCAGCAGGCGTGGGACCATATCAGGATGGCGACCCGCAAAGGCCGTGACGACATACGCCCCCAGGCCATGACCGATCAGTGCCGCCTTGCTCAGACCGAGCTGGTTCATGAACTCTTCCAGCAGGGTGAGCTGATAGTCCAGCGTATATTTTTCGGGATTCTTGGCAGAGTCGCCAAACCCGAACAGGTCAATCGCGTAAACACGATACTTGAGGTGAAGCAACTGCATGGTGGGAATCCAGTAGCGCCAGGACCCGACCCAGCCGTGAATCAGCACCGCTGGACGACCGCGCCCAAGCACCTCGTAATGGACAATATCCCCACCAACCATAATTGCGCTCATTGATGCTTGCCCTACTGCGCACCGATGCGCTGCAAAATCTCAGCGATCCGGCGGATGAGATCATCCGGCGCGAACGGCTTGAGAATGTAATCGATAGCACCGGCCTCAATACCGGTCTGGACCTCATCATCCTGCCCCTTGGCCGAAAGAAACACGACCGGGATCGGATTCAACTGCGGGTCGGCCTTCAATTCCCGACAGGCTTCATAGCCGGTCATCTTCGGCATACGCACATCCATCATGATCAGGTCTGGCAGGGCGGCATTCTGCGCCGCCTGCTTCGCCAGCGTAACGGCTTCCTGCCCGTTGCTGGCGAGGGTCATGGTATGCCCTGCAAACGTCAGTGTGAAGTTGATCAGGTCGCGGATGTCGCGTTCGTCTTCGGCTACTAAAATCCTTGCCATATACTCTCCAGGTGGTGCTGTTCCGACGTCTGAAATACGGGTTGTCCGGCTTTTCAGCGGCGCTAGATGGCCCGGAAGGTCCCGGTCGAGGTCTTCGACCGCAGATGATCCGGGATGCTGACCGGCAGTGCAATATAGAATGTCGAACCCTTCCCAACTTCGGAGTCAAACGTGATCTGCCCGCCGTGCATCTCGACCAGTTCCTTCACAATCGACAGGCCGAGACCGGTCCCGGCGACATCGAGCGTGAGCGCGTGTTCCTCAAAGCGCTGGAAGCGTTTCCAGATCTCATCGTGGAATTCTTCGGGAATGCCGACGCCGGTATCCGCAACGGTGAAGATCACCTGATTGGAGTCGGCATCGAAGCGGGTGCTGATATCGATTTTGCCCCCGGTCAGCGTGTAGTTAAAGGCATTATCGACGACATTGGACAGGATGCGCGTCAGCTTTTCGCGGTCCGCTTCCATCATCTCGATCTCTGGATCGAGCTTAGTGGTCACGTCCAGCTCTTTACGCTGATGATGCGACTTGCTGCTCACCGTCCTGACGACGCGCTCGACCAGATCGGAGACGTTGACGATTTCGAGCTGGAGCGAGCTGCGGCCTGTATCGACCTTCGAGATGTCGAGCACGTCTTCCACCAGCATCGTCAGCCGGTCAACGTTATCGCGAATGGTGGACATTGCCCGCTGCTGCGTCTCATTCAGTGCACCCAGCGCACCCATCATGATGAGGTCATTATAGCCCTTGATCGATGTGAGCGGGGTACGGAATTCATGTGATACACGTGAGATGAACTCGGCCTTCATGCGGTCGATCTCGACATCGCGGGTGATGTCACGGAAAACGGACACCATACCGAGCAGGCGCTCATTGGTAAACACCGGCGACAGATGCGCACTGACGATGCGATCCCCCAGTGACAGGCGCTGATCGAAGAAGTCTTCACGCTGCTGTGTATCGGCCTGTGCGGTGCGGTCCTGAATGGCCTGCGCCCACAGGTTGACATCGTTCCCATACAGCCCGGTGAAGCGGCTCAGCGGCTGGCCGAGCACCTGTTCACGCGGCAGCCCGAGGATACGTTCGGCGGCGTTGTTGAACAGGATCACCTTCCCTTCCGCATCGGAGAGGATCACACCGTCCGCAATCGCTTCGAGGATGGCGGAGTTCTTCTCGGCTTCGTCCTGCTCGGTGCGCAGCAGCAGACCGAGGCGGTCCGCCTGATCGCGGATCAGGTGATAGAGGTCCGCGTTATTGATAGACGAGGCCACCTGATTACCAGCCGCGACTACCAGACGCAGTTCTTCTTCACCGAATGCGCCAACCTTCGACGAGAGCAGCACCATCACACCCTGCGGATCGTTCTGGTTGGATTCCAGCACGACGGCCAGCGCACTGCGCCACTGAATCGCGCCCGGTGCTGTCATGTCCCATTGTTTGAAGGTGTGCAGGTCGTCGATCACGACCGAGGCTTCAGGGCTTTCTTCCATCAGCCAGACGGCCAGCGCTTCCGCCGGATGCAGCTTGTAGTCGCGGATGCCTTCGGGATCATCATAGACGAATTCAGGAGCCTGATACGCCTGTGTGATCAGCTCGCCGGAGATCGGCTCCAGACCGAAGATCACGCCGTCCTCGGCGTTCACAGCCTTCGAGATCATGCCGATCGCACGCTGCTGCAGGCGCTCCATGTCGAGTGTCCGCGCCAGTTCCGAGGTGATCTGATACAGCGTATCGAGGCGGTCGCGCTCGTCTTCGAGTTCGCGGGTGCGCTCTTCCACCAACTTGTTGAGGTTCTGGTTCAGGTCATTGACCTGTTCGAAGTAACGGGCATTCTGGATAGCCGCGCTCAACTGCGCACCGACCGTTTCCAGAATACGCTGGTCATTGATGGTAAAGGCGCGGGTGCGGTCCACATCGCGCAGCGCCAGCACACCGAAGACCTCGCCACCGCTGACTTTCAGCGGGATGCCCATATAGCTTTTGGCATCGCCCTCGCCGTTTTCAATACCGAGGCTGGAGCGAAGCTGATCCGGTGTGTAGTAGTCCGCACCGAGGCTGAGCTGGCGTCCGGTTCTGATGATGTGCGAGACTTCATCCTTGCCGAGCGTTCGCGGCGGGATCTCATAGGGCTGGCCTTTGCGCACCGCGACCGGGAAGAAGATCATATCGGTATTCGGCTGGCGCAGCGCCAGATACAGTTCACTGGAACCCGTCAGCGCGGGGATCTGATCGCGGACGATGGCGATCATCTCTTCCAGATTGAGTTTGGTCGAAATGGCGCGGCTGAGGTCATTGATCACCAGCGCCTCGTTGAACATCGTCGCCATTTCGGAAGTCAGGCGGGCGTTCTGGATGGCGACCGACACCTGAGAGCCGAGCGCACGCGCCAGACGCACCTTCTGCTGTGTCATCTCACGGCCATCATTGGCGAACTGGTCAAGCTGGATCAGACCAATCGAGCCTTCCGGTGAGGCCAGCGGGACCAGCATACGGGCCATCACCTGATCGTCGATCAGGGCGTGCATCTCACGCGGGAACTGTTCGGTGCGGTCATTCTGCGACAGCACGACGACATCGCGTTCCTTCAGTGCGTGGATATGCGCCGAGTCGTTCAGCAGTGGGTACTGTGTGCCCGGTGCAGCCGTCCGGCTGGGGTCGATCGGACTGGTATCGACCTGCACGTCGAGGGTGCGTTCGACCTCGTTCCAGATCATGATGCGGCACTGATCCATTTCCAGTGCGCCGAGCATCAACTGCGTGACCGTTGCCAGCACCTGATTGATGTCCTGTGAAGCCGAGGTCGCCTGTGCAGCTTCCAGCAGCGTCCCTAACTCGTTGGTGCGGTCGAAGGTCTGCTCAAACAGGTCAGCGTTGGTGATAGAAATCGCGACCTGACTGGCAAACGCCATCGCGATATTCTGATCGGAGATGCTGTCGTAGACGTTCGGTGTGGTCTGCGTCAGCGCGATCAGGCCGATCACGTGCGACTGATTGACCAGCGGCACGCCCATCCAACTGCGGACTTCGGTTTCACCCGGCAGCAGTTCTTCGGTCATGGGGTTCTCGCTGTTAACGACCACCACCTGACGCTTCTCCACCACCTGACGCACGCGGTCATAATCAGCGATGCGGATGCGCGTCTCCTGATTGGAGTCGATGCCTTCGGTCCCCGCGGTACCGATCAGTACCAGCGACGAACCACTGCGCCGCCAGAGTGTCATGGTGTTATAGCGGATGAGCTGGCTCATCTCCTGAAGCGAGACGGTGATGACCTCTTCGCGTTCCAGTGTGGCGGTGATGCGGGTGGAAACAGCGGTCAGCGCGGCCAACTGATTGGCACGGGCTTCCATCGCCTCTTCAAGCTGGGCACGTTCGGTCACATCTTCGACCAGCAGCACCGCGCCGCGCACCGACTCATTGGAGAGCATCGGATACATATAGAAGTTGCGGACCAGCATTTCCTCATCAGGTTCGATGGTCATCTGGTTGACACGTTCCTGCGGGATACCATTTTCCAGCACGAAGCGCAGTTCGCGACCGATCAGGTCCAGCAGTTCAGGCCGATACACGAACAGATCCTGACCGGCAGAGCTGTCCTGCCAGCCATAGCGGTTACGCATGTACTCGTTGATGCTGACAATCCGGCCAGAGCTGTTCAGCACGACAATACCCTGCTGGATGGCCTCAACCACCGACTGGTTGAGCACCTGAAGGCTGTAGGCCTGATTGAACAGGCGCGCATTCTGTACCGAGGCGGCGACCAACTGTGCGAGACGCTTCAGCAGCGACTGTGAACTGAGGAAAGCACGCGGTTCGGAGCGTGTGCTGCCGACCTGCATCGCGCCGAGGCATTCACCACCCGTAACCAGCGGCAGGACGATGCCAACCTTGTCCCCATTGCTGACCCACGTCCGCAGATCTTCAAAATCGGGCAGATCAGGGTCACTGGCGCGGTACACCAGATCATCACGGTGCAGATAGACGTGGCCCAGCGCCGTACGCCCCAGGCTCACGCGGCGGTCACGGCTGGACTGGAAGGTGCCGTCGGCTTCGAGGGTCACGCGGACGACTTCAAAGCCCTTGCGCTCAGCATCCAGCAGCGCGACCGTCAGACGGGTGGCCGGCAGCAGTCGGCTGATACCGCTGGCGACGGCGTCCACGATCTGATTG
This sequence comes from Chloroflexota bacterium, assembly GCA_023430545.1. Classification (GTDB taxonomy): domain Bacteria; phylum Chloroflexota; class Anaerolineae; order Aggregatilineales; family Phototrophicaceae; genus JAEZAF01. The sequence continues at coordinate 30,061 of JAEZAF010000101.1, read as the reverse complement.
ACATCAAGCGTACTGGCAACCGACTCCATGACCTCGTTCAGCCGGACTTCCTGCTCGGCACTGCCGACACTGGCGCGATACAGACGGGCGTTTTCCAGTGTCGCGGATGCCTGATGCGCGAAGATCTCCAGCACTTCAATCGTCATGCGGTCAGGGCGGTGGTTATCCTGCGGCAGATCAAGGCTCATCAGGCCCAGCAGTCGGCCCGTTGTGCCGCGAATCGGCACCAGCAGCAGGTCACCATCGCGCCAGCTTTGACTGTTCTCATAGGCGATACCGCGCTTGCCCTCGAAGGTGAGCGTCAGGCCGTCCAGTTCGCGGTGATACCAGATGGCGCGTTCTTCCGCCGGGAAGAGATACGATTCGCTGGTCATGTACTGCTCATAGCTCAGCAGTTTTTCCAGCGCGGCCAGCGGCACTCGCTGATCACGGGTGCGTTCGAAGGCTTCCAGCGGCATCCCGGCATGGGCGACACGCCGCACCACGCCGTTATCGTCATCGACACTGAGCATCAGCACGATGTCATAACCGACGGCCTGTTGGACGGAATAGGCCACGGCTTCCAGCACCATGACCGGCTCAGTGCTGCTCGGCAGCATATTGCCAAGCTCGAAGATACGATTCAACTGCTCGACACGGCGGCGCAGGCGTTCGCTGCGTTCCATCTGCTCTTCAAAGCGGACAGCGTTCCCGTATCCGAGCGATGCCTTGACCGCCAGTGTATGCACGAAGGCAGCAGACTGATCATCGAAGTGATTCGGCTCGGCATGGTACAGGTGCAGCACGCCGACGACCTCATTATGATAGACAATCGAGGCGGCCAGCGCAGAACGCGCTTCCGGCGGAGAGGCAGTCAGATCCTCTGTCAGGGTGTAATCATCGACAATGCTGCTGGTGCCGCCGCGGATAATGGCGCGGTGCTCGACATCCGCCAGCTCGGTCATCACACGGGCGTTCCCCAGACGGCGCTCGATCAGCGGCTCCGTTGGAGACGGCCATTTGTCCTGCGGCTGAAGCAGCGCGACGGTCGCGCCGTTGGCGTCGGTGGCGTTGAGCGCTTCCTTGCGGATCATGTTCAGGATCTGGTCGAAGTCGAGCGTGATCGTCAGCTCGTTGCTGATACGCGAGATCGCGTCGAGTTCTTCCATACGACGGGTCAGGTTCTGGCCGGTCGCACGGTACAGCAGCAGACGGTCAAGCGCGGCGCTGATCTGTGCGCCGATCGTATCGAGCATACTCAGGTCTTCTTCGACATAGTCCCCGTTTTCGCGGTTGCTGATGCCGAGTTCGCCCAGTACTTTGTCACCGACCACCAGTGGGACCATCAGCGTGCTGTGAATGCCCAACTGTTTTGAAAGCTCACGATACGAGGTCAGCACACGCACATCCCGCGCCACGTTGTTACTCAGGAACGGACGACGAGACCGGACGACACTGTGCTCAAAACCCGGAGAATACGTATCCTGAACGATCGGTTCATTCAGTTCGATGCCGTACATCCAGTTCGGATAGGTGACGAGCGTTCCGCCCTGGCTCAGCATGTTGACGAACGCGATCTTGCTGTTCATCACACGCGCAATTTCGCCGAGCAGGTCCTGAAGCGCATCTTCGTCTGTGGCGACACTTCCGGCGGCTTCCGCCAGACGGCGAAGCTGCTGCGCCATCTCAGAGCGCTGCTGGATTTCCTGGAAGAGCCGTGCATTTTCGATCACGGCGGCGGCCTGTGTCGCAAAGGTCAGCAGCAGACGCGCATCTGCGTCGGTGAAATCCTGTCCATTGAGCTTATTCGAGGCCTGTACCACACCGAGTTTGCGACCGCCGCTTTCCAGCACCGCGAACAGCGTCTTCTGGACGTTGAGGTCGGCAGCCAGTTGATCGAGACCCGCGGAATAGGTCAGCGTATCGGTCTGGACGCGATTGCTGTACCAGTAGCGCTCGTCGGTCCAGAGTTCGTCGTAAACACTCCCCGGCTCAAGGCTGATGCTGTAATCACGGATCACATCATCCGGCACACCGTGGAACGGCAGACGGCTGACGAGCTTCTGCTTCTCTTCGTCATAGAGCAGGATACCGCACATCTCGATGCCCATCAGGGCGGCGATGCGCGACGTGATGCTGGCGTAGAAATCACTTTCGGCGGTCAGCGCACCGATCACATAGGTGATCTCCTGCATGGCGGAAAGCTGCGCTTCGATGCTCTGTTCGCGCTGAAGCAGCTTGACCTTTTCCACCACGACGGCAAGCTGTGCCGCCAGCGCCTGTAAATTGGTGATATCACGCGGGGTAAAGCCGCCCACAAGGTGATTGGCGACCATCATCATGCCGATGCGCTGGCGTCCCGCCTGAAGCGGCAGCCAGACCATATTCTGAATATTGCCGAGTTCGAGCAGCGTTTGCAGGCCGAGCGCTTCCAGCAGGGCTTCTTCACGCGCTTCGTTCGTCACCCAGTAGGAGTGATGCTCGAAGATGTCGCGCTGCGGGCTTTCCGGCGGCAGGTCAATTGAACCGCTGCGGGCGATCACATCCGGCAGGCCGTAGAACGGCAGCACCGGCAGCAGGCGTCGGGTCGTGTCATCGTAAAGATAAACCCCGGCGATCTGCGCATCTGCAAGCTGAGCGACACGCTCCGACAGCACGCGGAAGACTTCGGTATTGGACGACTCCGCAGTGCCATTGACTCCCGGTCGCGTGGGATCAGTGGGGGCGGCTTCCTGACTGTTCGCGCTGGTGTCCGTCCGCAGCGCATCCTGATAGGCGGACTGCTGGTCGCTGATCTGCTTATCGACCATGTTCTGCAGCATGGTGATGTCTTCAATACGGCGCACCTGACCGGCATACAGCGCGGCGTTATGAATCGCCCCCGCCGCAGATTTGCTGACGGCCTGAAGCAGCGCGAAATCCCCGGCGGAGAACTTGCGCGGCGTCGTGCCCGCCAGTTCCAGCGTGCCGATGAGCTGTTCATCCTCGATACCCGCCAGCAGCGGCACACCGATAAAGCTGTGATAGTCATGCTCCTGCACCTTGGGTGCAAGATCGATTTTGCCGATTTCCGGGATATTCAGCGGCTGCCGGTGCTGCGCGATCCAGCCGGTCAGCCCTTCACCGGGTTGATAGATACTGCCCTGCTCGGCCAGTCGGATCTGATAGAGCGAATCGCCAATCCAGCCGCGTGGAGAAAATGCGCCGGTCTGCGCGTCGCGCAGGTTGATCTCCCCAGCGTCAAAGCGAATGTGCTGGCCGATGATCGTCAGCAGCGTTTGCAGCGTCTGATCCACACCGATGCTGGCGTCAATCGTCTCACCGATCTGATTGATCATCGTAATCGCTTTGGAGAAGTCGAGGCTGTCGCCGCTGCCGGTGCTGCCGCCGTTGATCTCGCGCATCACCACCAGCGTGCGGATCTCTCCGGGGCCGGGGATACGGTGCGACGAAGCCTCTACCCAGCGTGTACCCAGACGGAACGCCGACTGGCGCTCTTCCGAGAACAGCTCAAGGAAGCTGTCCGCCGGTTTCGCCATCCGTGCGATATATTCCAGATTGGGTGCGCCGCCGTTCATGCCGATCATCTCACGGGCAGGCGTGTTGGCATACACCAACTGACCATGCGCACGCGAAACCAGCACCGCATCGGTGATGTGGCTCAGTTCCTCATGCGAAACCAGTTCGGCAGAATCCTCTGCCAGCAGTTCCCCCTGAAGCGCATCGCCAGCGCCTTCAAGCTGGACGCGCTGCTGAAGTCGTGTCCAGTAATACAGCCAGGTGACGGTAATCACGCCACCGATAAAGAGAATCAGTGCAACTTCCATATTTCGTTCGCCTTAAAACACTGGCTTCTGATTCGGCCTGTAATGACCCGGCCCGGTACTGGCGCGCTGCATAATGTGGATGCGGTCTGCCTTTTACCAGGAAGTCAGCAGGGACTGGGTGCTGTCGTTATCGCTGCTGACACCGCTTCCATTACGGTTGCGGCGGTCCTCAGCGGCCATCTCGGTGATCTCGCGGATGTCGGAGAACTGGTGCGTCGCCGTCGAGACCGAACCAATCGAAAGTGTCATCAGCTCGGCGCGGCGTTCGGTATCCTGACTGGGGACCAGAATGTACCCGCGCTCACGGTCGATGAACGAGTAATGCTGCTTCACCTCTTCATTGAAGCGGGCCGTCAGCCGTTCCTGCAGGCGCTTCGGATCGGTCAGGTGCGTGATGATGACGAAATTATCGCGCCCCGGATGGCCGATATAGTCATCCGGCGTACCGAGTTCTTCCACCACTTCACCGAGCAGCAGTGCCATAAAGCGGATCACTTCGTCACCGGCGATGAAGCTGTACACCTCGGAAAAGGTGTCGAAATTGTTGATCTTGATGTCGATGTACGTCCACGGCTTGGAGGCACGCATCAGCGAGCGCAGGTGATCTTCGATCAGGCGGCCCGTCGGCAGGTTGGATTTCGGGTCCATGCTCACACGGCGGCGCGATGTGTTGATCGAGTTCTGCACGCGCAGCTTGAGTTCTTCGATGTCGAACGGCTTCGTAACATAATCGTCAGCCCCCAGCTCGAGGCCGATGATCTTGTCGCTGCGTTCATCCTTCTGTGTCAGAAAGATAATCGGGATATGACTCGTGCGGGTGGTGGTGCGCAGTTCACGGCAGACATCGTAGCCGTTCATATCTGGCAGCATGATGTCCAGCATGATCAGTTCAGGCAGCTGACGACGGGTAATGGAAAGCGCATCCCCGCCGCGTGGGGCAACCTGTACTTCATAGCCCTGCCCGCTAAAGTAAATCCGCAGCATATTCGAAATGTCGAGGTCATCCTCGACGACCAGGATGCGACCTTTGCTCATGCCGTCCCCTTAACTTTTCTGATGATCATCATTGGTGATTACATTTGTAATAAGATCGGTGATAAACCCATACTTCATGATACACGATTTGCGTTAATGCTGCATATAAGTTCGGTATGACCGTCAAGCAGGCGGAGGTTAAATTACCCGAAAGATCGCAAATGCAAACCGTGTTCAAATCAATTCGAAATCAAACCCAAATGCCGGTTGCAGTCGGTTAACGGATGGAGAGGTGCGGAATTCTTTCTGCCCATGTCAGGGCGTTGGCGGGCCGCCCCATTGGGCCTCCCTACAGATCGCGTTGTAGGGACATGCAACGGCATGTCCGCAATTTTTCAGGGATAGTATTCTTCCCGCCGCTGCAATGGTTTATCAGAAATGGTGTAGGGGACGGCCTGCGTGCCGTCCCGCGTCCCCAAAATCGCTCCAATTTCCTACATGATACCAACGAGAAATAGTTGACAGACGTTCGGCAGAGCGTTCTATTTATCGTCAGACCGACGCATCAGGCTGTTGGGCGCAGCCTTCGGTTCGCTGATTTTTCCATTCATTTACACCATTCTGTTCACTGTCTTTACTGAAAGGACTGCCGGTATGTGCTCTCCAGAAGTTGCCAAACTCGTCCGTGAACGTATCGCCAAAGAAGGTCTCACGAAGGAATCGGCCCCGAACCTCAGCCGACGCGGTTTCCTGAAACTGGGCGGGCTGACAGCCACCAGTGCCGCACTCGCCGCGATGATCGCACCGGTGGCCGCGCAGGATGCGACCGCTGAGCCGACCGCTGAAGCATCGGCTGGTGCGACCGGTGAAGTCATCGACCTGACGCACGTTTTCAGCACCACCATGCCGGTCTATCTGCCCGGTGAAGAGCCGAAGCGTGAGGATTATGTCACCGTTGAGAATGACGGCTTTTACATCCAGCGCTGGACGTTCACCGAACATGCAGGCACGCATATTGATGCCCCCGCGCACTTCGTCGCTGGAGCCGAGACCATAGACAACTATGCGGCGGACCTGCTGATCGCCCCGGCAATCGTGATCGACATCTCAGCCAAAGCCGCCGAAAACCCCGACGCCGCGCTCGATGTTGCCGACATCGAAGCGTGGGAGAGCGCCAACGGCGAAATTCCGGCGGGATCACTGGTGTTTATGTATTCCGGCTGGGACGCAAAATGGAGTGATGCGGCAGCCTTCCGCAATGCCGATGCTGACGATGTCCAGCACTATCCCGGCTTCAGTGCAGAGGCGGCAGCCTTCCTCGTCGAACAGCGCGATATTCGCGGCGTTGGCGTCGATACGCTGAGCCTCGATCCCGGCAATTCGGCCACCTTCGACGCGCATGTGACCTTCCTCGCCGCTGGAAAGTACGGTATCGAAGGCCTTAACAATCTCGCGCAGATCAAGGATCGTCCGGCGACGATTTTCGTCGGTGTGCCGCGCTGGGAAATGGGGTCCGGTGGCCCCGCACGCGTACTGGCGATTGTGTAGTCGCGCCGCCCTTGCTCACAAAGACCGTGAGGAGTACCATCGGAGGCATTGATTCACAGGCCATCCGAAGGAAACACCAAATGAACGAGCATTACGAGAAATGGGACACGCTCGCGCCGCGTGGTCTGGCGCTGATCGGGCTGGGACTCAGCATCACCGGGCAGGCCATCAGCCTGAAATCACGCGGACGCCCTTTCTGGCGCTGGTTTCTGCTCGGCACCGTCGGCCTCATCACGGTCAACAGCGGGATTTCGATCTTCGGTGATGCCGTCAAGCACCGCGCCCTGTACGAAGTCCGTCTGAGCGAGAGCATCACCGTCGATTATTAAAGCTGATGACCGAACTGATTGAATTCGGGGACTTTGAAAAGGTCGATATTCGCACCGGGGTGATTACCGAAGTCGAGGACTTCCCGCGTGCGAAGAAGCCATCGTATCGCTTCACCATCGACTTCGGCGACGAGATCGGCATCCGGCGCTCGTCCGGGCAGTATACGCACTACACCCGCGAAGAACTGATCGGCAGGCAGATCATCGCCGTGGTTAATCTGCCGCCGAGGAATATCGCCGGGTTCATGTCAGAGTGTCTGATTCTCGGCGTCCCGACCGAGGATGGCAAAGCGGCCATGCTTTCCCCGACCATCCCGGCGCAGATCGGTGGTAAGCTGTTTTAGTCCGAAGCATGAGCAGAGAGGTGATGGATGTTCAGCCTATTAAACAGACTTGGACGCCTGAAATACGTGGTTATGGTTCTGCTGGCCGCGCTGATCGCATTCGGCAGCTTTTTCATAGACCGCACTTATGATCCTGTGGTCGATTACTACGGCGTACTTGTCCGAAAGTCTGATCTGGGGACGATGCAACAAGGACCGCTCTACTGTCAGGGACTTGCCGCCTTCTCGTTCGGACCGACATTCGCCTGCTTCGACTCCATGCAGGAACTCGATGCATTCGCCGCCACCCGCTGACCAATAGTGAGAACGCACTGTATATTCCACTGTTCGCCACATTAGTTAATATTACGTAACACATGGATCAAATTTGTAGTATCCCACCGAAGCCGATAATTATTACGATTTTCCGCCTAGTATTAATATTGACATGCTCTCCCCCCCACCATATATACTGTTACCACCTGTAGATAGTATTTATAGGCGATAATATCCAAAGTGCCACTGATGGCAGGAGATGATGTTATGATTCGCAAGGGAAGTTTACTCATTTTACTGGTAATGCTGTTTGCAAGTACCCTAACAGCCTCCGCTCAGGAAGGTGAAGAACCTCACCCTGATGGACCGATAGTAGAACTTTCGCCAGAAGAGCAGGCAGCAGCAGATGCGCAAACCCAAGCTTACAATGAGGTATGGGTTGAGAAATTTCTAAGCAGAAATCTTACTGATTTCAATATCGCTTATCTGATTACAGAAAACGCCACGACGCATGATATCTATGTTTCTGCGGACTATATGGCTGAACAGACAGGTGCGAGAGTCATTAGTGACTGGAACACCTTCGAGAAACTCAATGAAGAAACCGCTTTTCAGATCATCTTTATCCACGAATCAATGCTAGATCGGGTGGACGTGGAATGGTTCAAGGAAGCCTACCGCAGCGGCGTGATCATCGCAGGGATCAATATTGATGTCGACCCACTTGCTGATCTGATCGGTGACGTATGCATGGGAAAAAAACATGACACGGAATTTTTGGATCAAGACTTCTATGTTTATCTCATGTATCACGCTGAGGTTACCGATCCCCAACATGGAACCGCGTCGATGGACTCAGTAGAATATCAGAAAGCACTCGATAGTATTCACCATTCCTCTTTAGAAACCTGTGATGATCCTGAGCTAGGTCATCTTTCAGGAGGGGCAACGCACGGTGCTACTGCATCATGGGTTGAGTCACCTGAGGATTTGGAGGGTTTATTAGGTTTTGTGTTGGCTAACACGGTAAGTTACGGTATTGAACCTATACTCCTCAACGGCATCATTCCATTGCCTAACAGTGCAAAGTAGCTTACAGAGGACCTGATCACGAAACAGTTTACAAGATTTGCTCTATTCATTGGTGTGATGCTCCTTGTTGTTAGCTCCATACTTGCGGCTGCACCTGCATATGATTATTGGATAAACAATAATGATCATTACAGAATTCAAGGAGTAACCGATCTAATCACATCAAACGGTTACGCTGGGGAGACTAACGGAGTTATTCCGGCAGGATCAGGAGCACCGTACATTACCTTTCAAAAATTGGTGTTGGAGTCTCGCGTATGGCGTTCCTCTGGGACAAATTGTTTCCTCGGTCAAAAGTTATATGCAGAAATAAATACAGGACCACATTTCAATAAATGGAGTGTGCGGCATACGTTTCTCAACTATGCCGGTAATCCTAACTACGTACATTCAAAACACAAATTGGTAGATACTAGAGCAACAAATTCAGCTGGAGATCCTCCTAATGCGTTTTTCTCTGAATACAGTGCGGGGAGTCCAAACCCTTCATCAAAAACGAAGTATCAGGGAAGCCAAGTGGGTTGTTGATGATCAAGTAAACTCGACAATATCTGTGGACTAATATCCTAACTCTAGTTCAGAGCGAATGTTCATATGAACATTCGCTTTTTATCTCAGCACAGCCAGCAGACCGGTGAGGTCGTCCAGCAGCACGTCGGGCCGGGCGGCTTCCAGTTCTTCACGAGGGCAGAAGCCCGTACAGACCGCAATCGCCTTTGCACCCGCCGCCCGCGCACACTGAATATCCGCCACGGTATCGCCGATCACGATCACCTCATGCGGCTGCCAGTCGCGCTTGGCGTGCTCAATCGCCCGTTTGAGTGCCAGCCCCGGCAGATCATCACGCTCGATGGCCTCACTGCCATACGCGCCCACCGGGAACCACGCCGGATCAAACCCCGCCGCCCGCAGCTTGACAGGCGCTGTGCGCGAGACATTCCCGGTAACGATTCCGAGCAGCACGCCGGGACGTTCGCGCAGTGCCTGCACGACTTCCAGCGCACCGGGATACGGTGTCGCACCACGTTCGGTGATGACACGCTCCAGATGGCCTTCAATCGTGGTTTCGTATTCCGGCATCCGCGCAAAGATGGCGTCCGCGTCAAACCCATGGGGGGACAGCAGTTCTACCAGCGTGAACCAGTCGGTCTTACCGCCGAAATGGTGATTATCGATGTCCGCCGCCGTACCGAACACATCGAGCATGGCGTGCCGTGTGGATTCGCGTCCCGCGCCGTTGGCGTTGAGCAGCGTTCCGTCAATATCAAAGAGGATAAGCATCGGTTGATCCATTGAATGAGTGCGAAAAGAAAACGACGCCACCTATTGTAACGTCGTTTCGCAGCCCTCAGAAAGAGCCATCCCTTACAGAAAGTCCAACACGGCGTCAGGACTTTATCCTGCAACAGATCATCGCAGAGGCCGGATTCTTCCGGCCCACCCTGACACCCAATTTTCACATGCCCCTAACTGCCTGTGATCGTCTTCAGCTTCGCGGCGTTGTGTTCATCCAGCCAGTCGATAATCAGCGGGATCAGGCGGTCACCATAATTCAGGAAAAGGTTCGTCCCGTGCGAGGCTCCAGTGAAGATGCGCAGCCCAACTTCCCCTTCCGCCGCCTCCAGCATGCCACCGACGCCGCTGACGCTCTGTCTGTCATTATGCGCGGTGACAATCAGCGCCGAGCGATTCTCCAGTGTCGTTTCCAGTGCTTCTGCTGGTTTGACACCGAAATAATCCAGCCCTGGCGAAAGTGCAATCGCCGTCACGCAGTCGGGATCATCCCCGCAGCCGACTACCGCAAGATTACTCCCGATGCTGGCCCCCATCGTCGAGACAAATGCCGCATCGACCTCCGGCTGAGTCCGCAGCCATTCCAGCCAGGTCAGCACATCGGTCCGCGCCAGCTCCCAGTCACGGCTGCCACCTGTCCGGCCAAAGCCGCGCAGATCGACCGTCAGCACGTTGTAACCGGCATCCACCAGCGGCTGGATCACCGGACGCCACGCATCACGGTTGCTGTTGTTCATGTGCATCAACAGGACGGCAGGCGCACCGGTATCCGGAAGCTCAGACGCCGCGACCGCGTAGTAGCTGCCCCGCAGGATCTGGCCGTCAGGGGCTTCCACTTCGACTTCGACCGGCGCAGTCGTTGCGACTGGAGTGGGTGCCAGTGTCGGCGCGGCAGTCGGTTCAGCCGTCACATCGGAGGTTTCTTCGGCGGTCGGTTCAACAGTGATTTCCGGTGTCACCTCAGTCGTTTCCTCTGGGGTCGATTCCGGCGTCTCTTCCGTTGTGGATTCGACCGTCTCTTCTGATGTTGGCTCGGCAGTCGGTTCTTCGGTTGGCTCTTCGGTCGCGATCAGGGTCACTTCAACGGTCGGTTCCGGCACAGGATCTTCGGTTGGTTCCTCCGTCTGCGCCCAGGCCGACATCACTGGCAGACACAGGGCGAGCATCAGGGCGGCGATCAGCCATGCGCGAGATCGCTTCAGAAAATCATGGAAATGTGGACGCAGTGCAGACTGAATGTTACGCGACATAGCACGATCCTTTCATTTTTGTAATTTCCTTAATCTTGTTTAACCGGACACAATATAGAATGAGGGGAACTAATCTGCAACATTTTGAGCAGGCTCAGCATCGCACTTATCAGAAAGCATCAGCAAGAGGAAACCGCATGGCGTACCAGATTGAATGGATCGATGCCGAAAAGCGTATCCTGTTACAGGCCTACAACGGCCAGATTACGATTCAGGAAGTGGATGAGGTCATCACGAAAGTATTGGCGGAGCTGGAAGAAGGCCCGATTTACTTCGTGGTGCAGACCGCGGGCGCACGCCTGCCTGTCAACCTGATCGGTGTACGCAAGCTGCCAGAACTGGTACGCCATCCCAACACCATGCATCTGGCGGTGATTCAGGACAGTACCTTCATGCAGTACATCCTGCACCTGATGGGTCAGGGAAAAGCCAGCGGTCACAAGACGTTCGAGGAAGCCGTCGCCGAAATCGAGCGGATCATCCACGAGAAGGCCAGCTAGCGCTTTTCTCTGGAGTCTGCTGACGCAGCGACGAGATACATGCCTGCAAGTCGTGGGCGTCCGCTGCGGCCTGTTTCTGTGACAGAAAGCAAAAGGCCGCTGCCTGATCCTGTCAGACAGCAGCCTCTCAGAGTGCATTTCAGCGAAAATGCCTGTACTGGACCAGGCGTTTTCGAGCTAGGCGTTTTCGAGCATCTTGCGCTTGGCTTTTTCGTTCTTCAGGCGCTGCTCGTTATTGAGCACACGCTTGCGCAGGCGCAGGCTCTGCGGTGTGACTTCCAGCAGTTCGTCTTCCGCCATGAATTCGATAAAGTCATCGAGGCTCAAGCGGCGCGGAGGCTTCAGGCCGGCACTGGTTTCGCTTGGCTTGGCGCGGAAGTTGTCGAGATGTTTGGCGCGGGCCACATTGATCGACAGGTCTTCTGGCCGGATATGCTCCCCAACGACCATGCCTTCATAGACATCGACGCCAGGTTCGAGGAAGAAGGTGCCACGGGCCTGAAGATTGACCAGACCGTAAGCGGTGGTCGTCCCAAGCTGGTCGGCGACGAGGCTGCCAAACTGACGCTGGGGAGGCTCCGCACTGACGACTGGCTCGTATCCGGCAAACAGGGTATGAAGCTGGCCCATACCGCTGGTCGCACGCATAAACTGCGACTGGAACCCGATCAGGAAGCGGGTGGGCACACGGTATTCGATAAAGGTCGTGCCGTTTTCGCTGAACATGTTGATCATCGTGCCACGACGGACACCCATCAGTTCGAAAACTGTACCCGATGATTCGTCAGCGACTTCAATATGCACGTCCTCGATCGGTTCCAGCATTTCACCGGTTTCGGGGTCGGCACGGTAGATGACTTCCGGCTTGCTGACCTCGAACTCATAACCTTCGCGGCGCATGGTCTCGATCAGGATGCCGAGATGCAGTTCACCGCGTCCGCTGACGACAAAACGATCCGGGGAGTCGCCGTCTTCAACGCGCAGCGCGACGTTCTGACGCGTCTCTGTCTCCAGACGTTCACGCAGGCGGCGGGAAGTCCCCCAGCCGCTTTTGCCTTCACGTCCGGCAAAGGGCGAGGTATTAACACCAAAGGTCATGCGAACGGTCGGTTCATCGACCAGAATGGGCGGGAGCGCTTCGGTGACTGCCGGATCACAGATGGTGTCACTGATACCGATTTTGGCCAGTCCACTGAAGGCGACGATGTCGCCAGCATGGACTTCTTCAACTTCGGCCTTGCTCAGATTATGATAGGTGAACAGATACTCGATCTTGCCGGTGGTGCGCTCACCCTGCGGGGTGATGCGGGCAACATTCATTCCCTTTTTCAGCGATCCACTGACCAGACGACCGACGCCGATCTGTCCCTTGTAATTGTCATATTCGAGCGTGGTGACCAGCATCCTGGCGGGTGCATCCTCATCGATCACGGGCGGCGGTACTTCGCGGATGATCGTCTCGAACAGCGGGCCAAGATTGTCTTCTACCGTGTCAGGGCTGAAGCCAGCGCGACCGGTCAGGCCGACGGCATATACCACCGGGAATTCTGCCTGTTCGTCGGTAGCACCGAGTTCGATGAAGAGATCGAAGGTCTCGTTCAGCGCTTCCTCGAAACGTGCGTTGGGACGGTCTACCTTGTTGATGACCACGATCACCCGCAGGCCGAGGCCGAGTGCCTTACGCAGCACGAAGCGCGTCTGGGGCATGGGGCCTTCAACCGAGTCGATCAGCAGCAGTGCGCCATCGACCATATTCAGCACACGCTCCACTTCGCCACCGAAGTCCGCGTGTCCGGGTGTATCGACGATATTGATTTTGGTGGTGTTCCACGTTACCGCGGTATTCTTGGCAAGAATGGTGATGCCACGTTCGCGTTCCAGCGCGTTGGAGTCGAGGATACGCTCTCCAACATTGGAGCTATCACGAAAGACGTGAGCCTGTTTCAACATGCCGTCGACGAGAGTCGTCTTACCGTGATCGACATGCGCAATAATCGCGATGTTACGAATGTCACTCCTGAGCTGAGTCACATGGCTTCCTTATCGTTATAACTAACTGATTGGGGGATATGATTTAAAATCTGGAGAATTTCGACGTTTTTGGCCGTTAACCCTATCTTATTATATCGAGGTGTTATCTTCGTGAAAAGGGAAAAGTTGAAAATCAGCCGATATTTCACACTTCAAAGTGCTGAACAGGATGCAGGAACGGCTGTCCGCAGAGAAGTACACGGCAGACGCCGGTCTCCCCTGCTTCCACGCGATGTCCCGATTGTCCCGCGCTGGCCGGAACCCCGTGCCCTGATCGCGGCGGTCGCACTGGCGGTGGTCGCATGGCTGATGGCCCTGTGGCTGCGCGATCACGGCATCAATGTGTGGTTTGATCAGGTGAATCTGTTCCGGCGGGCCGTCGAAAACGCATCGCAGCCGTATACCGTTGGCGGCTTCGTGCATCCGCCGTGGATTCTGATACTGATCGCCCCTTTCACCCTGCTGCCACTGGAGCTGAGTGTGCTGGTGCAGGCCGTGTGCTACTTCCTGCTGATGACAGCCATCATCTACCGTTTCGGTGGAGACTTCACTGCCGTGCTGATCACGCTGACCTCATTCATCGCGCTCGATGCGGTCATCGAAATGAATGTGGACTGGTTCGCCCTGATCGGCCTGATCGTCCCGCTCGAAATCAGCGCTGTGTTCCTGCTGCTCAAGCCGCAGTTGGCGCTTGGTTACTATTTTGGCGTCCACTGGCGAAAATGGCCGGTGATCGTACTGGTCGGGGTGGCGGTTGTGATCATATCCAGCCTCGTGTGGCCGAACTGGATCTTCGACATCCTCGACCGCGTCCAGACTATGAGCGTCGAGCGCTTTTTCAACCTTGCGCCGTCCAAACTGCTGCCGCTGTCTCCATTTCTGTCGTGGATCATCGGCGCGGGGCTGGCGTGGTGGGCCTTCCGCAGGCAGGACCCACCGCTCGGTATCATCGCATGGTTCTTTTTCACGCCCTATATCGCACTGTACTCGCTGGTGCTGCTGCTTGGCATTCTGGCGATCCGCTGGCGGCTGCTGGCCGTCGCCATCAGTCTGTCGATGTGGGTGATCTACGGCGCGGCGTATTTTTTGAGTTGATGTGATTTTGCATGACGATCAGCCAGACCCGCATGTGCATCCCCCTTTCCCGTTGACAAAGGTGGGTATTTAATTCGCGGTTCAGGTGTTTACAAGCGGACACGGCAATGCCGTGTCCCTACCCTCCGCGTGTTTTGTGAGGCAAGGGTGTATTGTCCGCCATTTCTAAAGATCCGATGGAAATACCTACCTTTGAAAAACCTTTACCTCATTTTCTTAACTCCAATTCCCCGGCGGACTGCGCTATGATCTGAGTTCAGGCGTGTTGTTGCCGTCTGAACTGGTCGCTATTCCGAATACACCAGAGGTCCGCACTGTGAGCAGCGAAAATGTGAAATCTGGCCGTATCCTGAACGTCTCCGGCGGGTCGGCCTCTACCCGATCAACGCCACCCGCGAAATCGACCCTGCACCGGCTGTGGCTGTGGGTCAGGCCGACCAACAAGCCGCCGATCCCGCGCCCGCTTGAAAGACGTGCCCTGATCGCGGCAGTGGTTCTGGCCGTGATCGCGTGGATGCTGGCGATGTGGATGCGCACCCAGCCGATCAATGTGTGGACCGATCAGGTCGAGGTCTTCCGCCCCAGTGTCGCGCTTTTCTCCAATCCGTATGAGATCTTCGCCTTCGTCAACCCGCCGTGGCTGCTGCTGCTGCTTACGCCATTCGCGCTGCTTCCGCTGGAAGTCAGTGTGCTGGTGCAGACGCTGTGCTATTTCGTCCTCGTCACCGTCATCATTTACCGCTTCGGTGGCGATTTCCTCGCCGTCCTGATCACGCTGACCTCGTTCGTGGCGCTCGATGCGGTGATCGAGATGAACGTGGACTGGTTCACGCTGATCGGGCTGCTGGTGCCGGTCGAGATCAGCCCGCTGTTTCTGCTGTTCAAGCCGCAGCTCGCACTGGGCTACTATTTCGGCGTCTCGTGGCGCAAATGGCCGGTCATCGCCCTGGTGACACTGGCTGCCGTCGCGCTCTCCAGCCTGATCTGGCCAAACTGGATCTTCGACATCCTCAATCGGGTGCAGACCACCAGTATCCAGCGGTTTTTCAACCTCGCGCCGTCCAAACTGCTGCCGTTTTCGCCGTTTCTGTCATGGATCATCGGCGCGGCGCTGGCGCTGTGGGCGTTCCGCAGACAGGACCCACCGCTGGGCATCATCGCGTGGTTCTTCTTCACGCCGTATATCGCGCTGTATTCGATGGTACTGCTGCTCGGCATTGTCGCAATCCGCTGGCGGTTCCTCGCGATTGCCTTCAGCGCGGCGATGTGGGTGGCGGCAGGTTATCTGCTGTAGCAGGGCGTCGGCTATAGCAGACAGTCTGCAAATTGCAGCAGCAGCGGCAGCAGCACATTATTTTTGTGCTGCTACAAGTATTTTCCCCTCAAAATCAATGGCGTCATCGGAATTGCGGCAGAAAATTGCTGCAAGATGTTACAAAGTGCTGCAATCAGACGCGCCGCAAGATGCTTTTTACCAAAATAACGCGCAGATCATTTTCGGGAGCAGCAGATTATTGCTGCCTGTAGCATTTTGTTGCTGCTGCTGCTGCTGCCGCACAAAAATTTTGTGCGGCAACAACGGTTTTTCCCCTCAACGTTGAAAATTTGCTGCACGATTCTGCTGCAACCTCACCCCTGCCCTCAACCGCCTCAGAGAGGGGTTCCTGTAATCTTATAAGTGTAGCACGAATGTTCTGATTGTGCGGTTCGAATTTCCAAACGAAGTGGACCAAAAAGTTTTGCAGGAGTGATGGGTGGGTTGTCCGCGAGATTTTGGGGGCGGACAATGCAGGCATTGTCCCTACGGATGTATTCTGTGAGGGATATATGTCTATGCGGTCTACCTAGTCGATAAGCGCTGTGATACACTGCCTACCATGAGACGACGCAAACGCTGTTACTGGCATAACATCCCCCTCTTCCGGGTGACGTGTCTCGCACGCCCCGGCCCTTACCGCCCCTGAACCTCGGTCTTTTTTTGATTCCCCGTTTTCAGGAGTAACCCATTTCATGACATCCAGAACCTTCAACGCCCAATCGGGTGTATTCAACGTGACTAAAGTCAGTATTCTCGCGGTGATTATCGGTGTGCTGGCAGGCTTTGCCGCCGAACTGCTGCATCAGATGATCGGCCTTGTGACCAACCTCGTCTTTTATCAGCATGTCTCGACGCATATCGAAAGCCCGCTGGAAAGCCCACTGGGGCCGCTGATGATTTTTGTACCGGCGATCGGCGGTCTGATTATCGGCCTGATGGCACGCTACGGCACGCCGCTGGTGCGCGGTCACGGCATCCCGGAAGCAATGGAAGCCGTGCTGCTGAAAGGCAGCCGCATTCATCCGAAAGTCGCCATCCTCAAGCCGATCAGTGCGGCAATCTCGATTGGATCGGGGCAGCCGTTCGGGGCTGAAGGGCCGATCATCCAGACCGGCGCGGCAATGGGTTCGATTCTGGGACAGCTTCTGCATACCACGACCGCCGAGCGCAAGGTGCTGCTGGCGTGCGGATCTGCGGCGGGGCTGGCGGCGACCTTCGGCACGCCGATCGCGGCAGTGATCTTCGCGATTGAACTGCTGCTGTTCGAATTCCGCACACGCTCGTTTATCCCGCTGGTGATCGCCAGCACGATTGCAACAGCGATTCATATCGTGCTGCTGGGGTCAGCGCCGGTGTTCTCGATTGGCGCAGCCAACTTCGGCAACCCACTCAATCTGGTGTTCTTCATGCTGCTTGGCGTGCTGTGCGGCGGCACCGCCAGCCTGCTGACGCGTGCGCTTTACCGGATCGAGGATCTGTTTCATCACCTGCCGATCAGCACGTATCTGTGGCCAGCCATTGGCGGATTGTTCGTCGGCGTGGTGGGTTATGTCGTGCCGCACTTCATCTATCCCGGCGTCGATGTCTTCGGCCCCGGCTATCACATCATCGGCAATATCCTGCAAAGCGATTACGCCATTGGCTTTCTGCTGGTGCTGATTGTCTCCAAAGGGGCGGTCTGGCTGGTGGCGCTCGGCTCCGGGACATCGGGTGGTGTGCTGGCCCCAGTCTTTATGATTGGCGCGGCACTGGGTGCGGTCTTCGGACTGGTGATGCAGCAGCTCTTCCCCGGCATGGACGCCGCACCCGCGGCCTTCGCGATGGCCGGTATGGCGGCAGTCTTCGGCAGTTCCACCCGTGCCACCTTCGCGTCGATTGTGTTCGCCTTTGAAATGACGCAGAGCTACGAGGCGATCCTGCCGGTGATGCTGGCGAGTGTGGTCGCGGATGTGGTGGTCGCACGGCTGATGCGCACCTCGATCCTGACTGAGCAGCTTCGGCGCAGCGGTGTGCTGATCAGCCACGAATACGAGGCTGACGTGCTGGAGATGATCTCCGTCCGCAACGTGATGACAGAGGACGCGGTGACGATCCCGGCCAGTATGACGGTCGAAGCGCTGATCGAGCGCATCAACCAGCGCGATCCGCGTCTGACACGCCATCAGGCGCTGCTGATTGTCGATGAAGAGGACCAGCTCTGCGGGATCATCACGCGCGGCGACATCGTCAAGGCAATTGAGGCGGGACTGCATCAGGCGACCGTGCTGGATGCCGGTACCCGCGAGCTGTCGGTTGCCTATGAGGATGAATCGGTACGCGAAGCCCTCACGCGGATGCTGACGATTGGCGTGGGTCGGATGCCGGTCGTCCGACGCGGTGATGAGGGTAAGGTGACTGGCTATCTCTCCCGCGGGAATATCATGTCGGCCTATCTGAAGCAGCTTCAGGAAGAGACGCACATCGAAAGCGGCTGGATGCAGAATACGCTTCAGAGCAAATTCAGGAAACCGGCCTCTGAAAAGCCCCCCATCCCCTAACCCCTTGCCCCCACTCGGCGATACTTCGTATCGCTCTCCGAGGGAAGGGGAATCAACTACCATTGATGCTGTTTTTCACCCTTTCCCTCACAGCGGACGACGGATGTTTTTACCGTGGATCAGGCGGCAGGCATCAGGGCTGGACCTTTTGGCTCTACCGGATACAGCGCCTTCCAGGCGTTGTATCCACCCTGAAGTGCAAAGGCTTCGAAGCCCATTTCCTTCAGATGACGTGAGACCCGTCCGCTGGAGGCTTCATCCGGGCAGGTGCAGTAGGCGACAATGGTTCGATCCTTTTCGGCATGGGACGCCCATTCCTCGATCTGGTCCGGCAGCACGCGGATACTGCCGGGGATCTGCCCTTCGTCGTTTTCGTAGTGCGCCCGCGAACGGACATCCAGCACCACTGGCGGGGTCGGGCTGGAAAGCTGCGAGGACAGGGTCTCGACACTGATGCGCTGGATTTCGCTGGCATCGGGCTCGAACAAACCGACAAAGCTGCTCTCGCGTTCCTCGGCCAGTGTCTGCTGCGCGATGGCGACCCGATGTGCATAGACTGATGACAGCGGTGTTGTGGTGATGCCGTGCGCGATCACTGAGACGACGACCACCGTCCCGACAATTGCCATCATATATTCGGCGTCCGCAACACCGGCATGGACTACCAGCAGCGCCAGCAGCAGTGAGTTCAGACCGCGAGGCCCGAACCATCCCATGAACAACCGGGCTGAATTGCTCATCCTGGCCCGCTTCAGCACCAGCCACAGCGACACAGGCCGGATAATCCCCAGCCCGATGACGGCGAGAATGAACGCAGGCACCAGCGCGATCGTCCCCAGCAGCGATGAAAGCAGCGCACCGAACAGGACGAAGGCCAGCAGCATCATCATTTCGGACGTGACCTCACCGTACTCCATGAAGCAGTCGCACAATGAAACGTTGAACAGCGTCACGGCCAGCCCTGCGAAGAACGCCGCCAGAAAACCATCCCCGTGGACGGCCTGTCCCGCTGCAAAGGCCGCCAGTACCAGCCCGATCCCATAAAGTGCCTGATATTCCTTGCGGATGCCGAAGCGCGCATCGGCCCGCCCCATCAGATTCGCGCCAAGACCTCCGACCGCCAGCCCCACCAGCGGACTCAGGACCAGAATCTTGAACAGGAAGGCCAGCCAGTTCATCTGCTCACCCGTTCCACCGGCCTGTGCCGTCAGCACCGCTACCAGAATCAGCACAATCGGCAGCACGACAATGTCATTCATCCCGGCTTCGACTCCAAGTGCACGCCGCACCGAACGCGGAATCCGTTCATCGCGGACGATGTCGCGCAGCACCACCGGATCGGTAGACGAGAGAATGGCCCCCAGCAGCAGGGACTGAAGCGGATTGGTGCCGACCAGCAGATACGCGACCAGGGCCACGCCAAGAATCACCATCACGGTGCCGGGGCCGAGCGTCAGAAATGGCACATGCCAGTCACTGCGCAGTTCATCGATCTGAAGTTTGACGGCATCCAGGAACAGCACCAGCGCAAGGCTGACAATCGCAACCGTTTCAAGCACCGGATCGTGGATGTCGATCTCGATCATCCTCAGGCCGCCGCCCCCAAGTAAAAAGCCCAGCCCGAGGAAAATCATCGGGAAGGAAACCGGCGCACGCTCGACTAATCCCGACGCCAGTGCCGACACCGTCAGTACGGCGGCAATTACCCCTAATACAACGACTAAATCTGGCATTGATGGTTCCCCCACTCGCTGTCGCTGTGATACTGTGACGTATCATGCGTACTGAGAAGTGGTTGCTCAGCCTGATCTTACAAGCCGGGTTAAGAACCTACCCATTCAGGTAGTAAAAAGAAAAGCGGCGCATCCCGGAGGATACACCGCTTTTCGGTGAAGACTGGTATTTGCCTGTGGTTCTCTGAATATTCAGACAGCGCTTAGGCTTCGGGTGTGACTTCAGGTGTTGCTTCTGCCGGGGTGACTTCGGGTGTCGGCTGTGCTGCCTCTTCAGTCGCGGCCAGTGCCTCGGCGGAGCGGAAGTTCAACTGCTTCTGGACTTCGTTCTCGGTATAGAACAGGGTCAGGCTGCCGCGTTCGTCCACCGCATAGCCGGTCACATTCTGGAGTGCCGCGAGGAAGGCGTTTTCCTGTTCCTGAATCGGGCCGTCGCAGGCCATGCGCGTGGCAATGATATTGCTGATGGAAATGGTCGTGCTGTCGGCATAGCTAAACTCGCCGCCGAAGGTGTTGCAGCCGGCGTTACCGGTCACACCACGTTCGCTGAAGGTGATTGTGACTTCACTCTCCGGCAGACGCGGGGCCAGCGCATTGGGGTCACCAAATTCGGCCAGTGTCCAGGTGGTATTGCCCAGGCCGCCAAAGGTCGCATCGACAATCGGGGTCGGTTCTACCGCTTCGGGGGCAGTCTGAGCGCCGCCGTCCGTGGTGTTACCGATGCCACCGCCGTCCACTGCACCGGTGAAGCTGAAGCTGGCGATCACCTGATCGAGCGTGTCCAGATTCGGCGTGAAGTTGGCCGGGGATGCGCTGTTAATTGCATCACGGGTTTCGTTCAGGTAGGGGATGTACTCTCCGCTGAAGGCTTCGTAATCGAAATCCTCCGGGACTTCGGCTTCGAACAGGTCGGTTGTCAGTGTGAAGGACGCGTTAACTGCACGCTGGCCGTCATCGCTTACACCGTTGAAGGTGTAGACAAAGCTATCCGCAAGGAACGGGTAGACATCCTGACGGAAGGCGGTCACATAGGCGATACCGCGCAGGCCGTTGCCTTCGATATACTTTGGCCGACCGATGATGGTCTGTGCAGCGGCAATCGGGTTCAGATACGGCAGTTCCTGCACCATACCGTCGGCGCTGATCTGCGCGTACTGCACCAGATCGACATCAGTCGCCAGCAGTGTCTGGAGATCGGCCAGTTCGATATTGGCTAACTCATACTGCTGAAGATCAGCGGTATTGAAGACGCGGACATTGTGCGGTGCGAAGTCCATACCCGCTTCGGGAAGTTCCGGGAAAAGCGAGATGACCACCTGTGGAGGCAGCGCCCCGCCGGGGACTTCGGCATCAATCGGGTCGCCTTCCATCTCACGGATCAGCGTCACGCTGCCCAGTTCGTGCGGGGCGCTGAAGCTGAAACCGTTATAGGCGATGTCATGGGTCTCATCGGCAGTATCCTGTGCCATCACCGGAAGGGCGAAGGCCAGCACGAGCAGTGTAAGGACTGGAAGTATCAGGCGAAGTTTCATGGACAGATCCTCCTCATTTCAAAAGATAACGTGGATACCCGCATTTCATTTATGCTTGCAGCATGCCTGTATGCTTGCAGCATGCCTGCAATTACGCTTGCAGTTATCCTTACAGGCATGCTTACGGTATCCGTAACGACCTTTACGATACTCGTGTTAAATGCCAATGTCCAGAGAACCTACGGCCTGAAATCACAGACTCTCACGCGGCACTAACTATGCCTGCGAGTCGCCTGCCACCAAAGCCGAAAATCCCGAAGAGATATACCACATCTTCGGGATCAGGCAGCGTGTGATAGTCGGGCGGAATTGAATCCCGCCCCTGGAGGTTATTTGTCCGCGCTAGTCTATCGACTCGCCCGTGTAGGTGTTCCACTGGGCGACGTTGGAGAACGCCAGCCCGGAGTCGAGGATCACGACATCGACTTTGCCTTCGGCATCCGGCCCGTTATTGATCTGGAACTCACCGGTTGTCAGTTGATAGACCTGAATATCTCCGGCTTCGGCCAGAAGCTGTGCGGCTTGCGGGGTGTCTGGCAGTGCGTCGATTTCGTCCGCCGAGAGATAGAGTGCCTTGTCCCAGACACCCTCGGCGTCCGGTGTCCAGATGCTGAGGCTGCCGTCTTCGATGAAAATCTGCGCGTCCGGGCCGACCATAATGCCGCCTTCTGCTGCGAACGCTGGCAGTGCCATCACGATCAGGGCGGCGGACAGGACAACCAGCGCGAAAACCTTCCGAAGTCCGTTGAGGTGAGTACGAGTATTCATGAGATGCTCCTTATTGCTAGGGTAGTCGATAGGCTCATGATGTGCAGCAGATTTAAAGTTTCTGTTTGGTGGGTGTAAGCAATGTGAAAAATCGCATTACGGAACCGAAATCCTGTCCCTTACCACACACGTCGTCGGGGCATCTTGACAATCGGCCCCTCTGAAGCCTATAATTCTGAATACATTGCGGGTGTAGCTCAGTGGTAGAGCACTTGCTTCCCAAGCAAGGTGTCACGGGTTCGAGCCCCGTTACCCGCTCTCGGTAGAAACCGATTAAACCGTCCAACAGGGCGGTTTTTTGTTTCCGTGCGGCCAAGTCACTCATAACCAAAACAAAAACCTCAACGATCGAATACCCGGTATCAGCGTTACCCTCCAAATAAGAGATATTGTTCTTTTCAAGGATCACGCATGCTATTCTGGAGTATCACCCTTCGTGCGATTGGCACTGTCTATTTTGTCTGGACGACTGCGGCGCAGGTCTATGGGCTGAATCATACGTGGGGCACACGAGACACGTTCATCACCACTATTCTGCAAAGCGCGGTGCTGGCGGCATTGTGCTTTGGACTTGCGGCAGGGCTTCATCATCTGGAGAGGCTGGACGAACGCACTACACGTCACAGTACCGCGCTCAAACTGCTGCTTCCGCCCTCGCGCCGTAAATCGTATGACAGCGATCTGGCCCCGGAAGCACCGCGAAACTGGGTGGAGTTCAAGCCGCGCCCCTTTGACCCAACCCGCGACAAGGATTCGGGATACGAACAGCGGATGGCGCGGCGCTGGCGTTATGCCCCGCGCCCACCCCGCGATCATGTCCGTTGATCTGGCTCATCGTCATGTGAAGCTGACGCAGTTTGCAGGCATTAATGCTTTGCGGATTGACGCTTTCGCTGACCGTCATTAAAATGAGCCAATTGTGTAAACAGACAACAGACCCAGCACGCTCGAAACCTGTCCTGAGACGTTGGTCACCCCCTGATCGAACGGTCAGTCGTCGTCCAGATTCTACAGGCGCGGTCGGAGACAAGTGCGTTCATCGGGCGTTATGTTAGATTGAAGGAGTTATCAACGTGGCAGATTTTACCCTTGAAGTCCAGCCCCGGACGATTATTGGGAAGAAGGTTTCCCAGCTTCGTAACAACGGACTGGTCCCGGCAACGATTTACGGTGCCAAGACTGAAAGCGTCAACATCCAGATCCCGTATCGTGCGCTGGAACTGGCGCTGATGCACGCTGGTGGTACCAACCTGATCGACCTGAACGTCGATGGCAAGACCCATACTGTGATCGCACGTGAAGTGCAGCGCCATGTGCTGCGCCGCACCATCCAGCATGTGGACTTCTACGAAGTCGACCTGAAGGTGAAGATCCACGCGTCGATCCCCGTTCACGTTGTGGGCGAAAGCCCTGCTGTGGCGGCCCGTCTCGGTGTGCTGCTGACCGGCCCAAGCACGCTGACCGTCGAAGTGCTGCCTGGCGACCTGCCGCAGGGAATCGAAGTCGATGTCACAGGCCTGAAGGAAGTCGGCGATACGGTGACGGTCGCGGACCTGAACCTCGGCGACAAAATCACCATCCTCAATGATCCGGAAGAAATGCTGGCGAAGGTCGTCGTGACCTCTGCGGCGCTGGCAGATGCTGCGCTGGAAGAGGAAGACGGTGGCACGAGTGCCGAGCCGGAAGTCATCGAGCGTGGCAAGCGCGACGAAGACGAGGAATAATCGTCTGCGCGACAAGCTGTCATTTCAAACACCGCCGGAGATGATCCGACGGTGTTTTTGATTCAGCCCTCGTGGACGTCTCTTGTTATGTCTACTCGTTAGCGATGAACAGGACATCCAGTTCGGACTGCACCTCTGTATCGGACTCTCTGCCGCGCATGTTCGACAGATACGGCATCGCATCCGCGCCCATAATACGGTGCAGGCCCCATGCAGCATGACCGCGCACCAGCGGTGACGGATCATCCAGCAGGCGGATCAGGTGCGGGACAGCAGACTCGTCGCCCCAGTTGCCTGCCGCGATGCAGGCATTGCGCACCAGACGATCCCGTTTGATGCGGATGATCGGCGAACCGGCGAACTGCTGCTTAAAGCGTGCGTCGTCGATCTGAAGCAGATCGAGCAGAGACGGTGCGATGTGATCGGTATCGACCGGCACAAATGCGGACTCATTCGTCGGCAGGGTGAAGCGCTGCCAGGGACAAACGTCCTGACAGACATCGCAGCCGTAGACCCAGTTCCCCATCAGTGGACGCAGCGCAGGATCAATCCAGCCCTTATGCTCGATGGTCAGATAGCTGATACAGCGCCGGGCGTCCAGCACATACGGACGCGGGAAGGCATTGGTCGGGCAGGCGACAAGGCAGCGCGTGCAGCTTCCGCACAGGCTGTCGCGTCCGGATGGTGTCAGCGGCGTGTCGTAATCCGAAAATTCCAGCGTCGTCAGGATCTCACCGAGGAAGAAGTAACTCCCCCGGCGTGGATGGATCAGCATGGTATTCTTGCCGATGAAGCCCAGTCCGGCACGGTGGGCGTGACTGCGTTCCAGAATCGCACCGGTATCGACGTAGCTGCGATGGGTATGCGTGGTCTGCTCCGCCAGCCAGCCTGCAAGCGCATCAAGGCGCGGCAGCATCAGATCGTGATAGTCGAGTCCCCATGCGTAAGAGGCGATGCGTCCGCGTGAAGGGTCGGACAGGTCGAGGTCTGGTGGAAGCTGGGCGCGATAGTCGATTCCGACCATGATCAGCGAGCGGACACCGGGAAGGATAACGTTGAGATCGTCGCGACGCTCGATGCGATCCGGGCGGGCGAGATAGCCCATGCTGCCATGCATCCCGGACGCGATCCACGCGTGATAGGCGCTCAGATATGGTGACGGCTCGGCGGGAATCACCCCGGCGAAGGTGAACCCGAGTTCGTGGGCTTTCTGTTTGAGATTTGGTAATTGCATCAGACGGTGGGTTTGGTTTCAGGGAAGCATCATTTTACCATACGGACTTCAGGGCATCGGTTTGCGGGCGAAGAGATAGGCGCGCTGCGTCTGCACTTCGATCTCAGGATAGGGGTCGCGCTCAATCGATTCTTCGATCACGAACCCGGCCTGTGTAAACTGATCGCGCATCACATTACGGGGGAAAAAGATAAAGTCCAGCGAGACTGGTTCGCCCCACCACTCGTCCAGATGGCGGATCTCATCCCCGGCATGGAACGCTGCCAGCATGACTCCGCCGGGTTTGAGGATGCGCCAGAACTCCGCCAGCACCTGCGGCATGTCTTCCAGCGGGATGTGAATCAGGGAGTAGAACGCGGCGATCCCACCGAATGAGGCCTCCGCCACGCTTGACAGATCAAGCATACTGCCCTGCTGAAAGCGGATGTCGGGATTCCGTTCGCTGGCGATGCGCACCATCTCCGGCGAGAGGTCAAGGCCAGACGACTGCGCACCCTGATCAGCGAGATAACGTGCGACGTGGCCCGGCCCGCAGCCCATATCGCAGATGATCCCAGGATCGGCGGCCTTTTCGATCAGCCAGTCGAGCATCTTCCGGTCAAACGGCTTGTGTTCCAGTTCGTGATAGATGCGGCGTGCATATTCTTCAGCAACCCGGTCATAGCTGGTCTGGGCATCTAGAGGCATGGCAGGCTCCACGACATGAACACGACAGATTTTTGTGAAAATTGTCACAATAAGGATATAATCTCATTTTCCTTATTCTAATGCACTGGAGCTAACACCGACATGAGCGCAGCATCTGATCTTCAGGCACGCCATCCGCTGCTGTCCCCGTACTTCGCGAAAAGTGATGTTGTCGATATTAAACAGATCGAAGGCCGAGTCAGCCTGCGACAGTTTGTCGCGGGGTTGATCAATTATCAACCGGCATGGGTGACTGCCCTGTATAGTGTGCGCTGGCTGTTCGTGCGGCTGCTGGGGATGAGACAGGAAGGCGTTCCCACGTCGCCGGCACTTTCGGCTGACACTGTGCCGATGCAGGCCGGAGCGCCTGCGGGCTTTTTCACGGTGGTGGCGGCGAAAGAAGATCAGTACTGGCTGGTGAAGGCTGAGGATACGCACCTCACCGCCTTTCTGGGGGTTGTTGTAAATCCCGGCAGAGATGGCCGGAATCATTTCGATGTGCTGACACTGGTGCACTATCACCGCTGGACTGGCCCGGTCTATTTCAATGTGATCAGGCCGTTTCATCATCTGGTGGTGGGCAGCATGATGAACGCCGGAGTCCGCAATACGTCCGGCTGATCATGGCGTCTGCAAGGCGAGTTTATACAGCGAACCTTCAGGACATCAGCGACAATCACAGGTATAATACAGGTATGTCATCCCTTATATGAGTACACAGGAGCGAATCATGTCGTTTTTTGGCAGCCGCCGCCAGATAGAAGAACCTGTTCCCCCGACGTCCGAACCGGCTGCGCCGCCGCCTCCGCTGACATTACAGCAGCCGATTGGCTTTGAAACCGTGATCGGGGCCGGGACCAATTTCGAAGGCACGTTCACCAGCAGCAGTAATGTACGGATCGACGGCACGTTTACCGGCTCGATCAATATCAACGGTAATGTGCTGGTCGGTGAGACCGCCAAGATCAACGCCGACCTGCACGCCAAGAATATCTCGATTGCCGGTGCGGTCCGTGGGAATGTGCATGGCAAGAAGGTGCAGCTTTTGCGGACAGGCCGGGTGTGGGGCGACATCAACGCCACTGCACTGACAACCGAAGAAGGCGCGTTCATCGACGGCAAGATTTCGATGGTCAGCCCGGATGCACCGCCGAAGCAGGACGCGAACACACTGGTGGATGAACCAGATTTTCTATCCCGACAGGGTAACATCGCAGAGGATGCGAACAGCGGCCCGGTGATCGGCCCGACAGATGCCGCCTATGAGGATCTCGAAGAAGATGTCGATGACCTCGACGATCTCGATGAAGATACCGACAGCGACAGTTCAAATGGACAGTGGGGCGGCTGATGATCCGGGTGCTGTTTGTGTGTATGGGGAATATCTGCCGGTCACCGATGGCTGAGGCAGTCTTCATCGAACAGGTGAAACAGGCTGGACTGAGCAAGCAGTTCAAGATCGACTCGGCGGGCACGATCGACTGGCATAAGGGCGAACGGGCACATCGTGGAACCCTGGAAGTGCTTCAGCGAAACAAAATCGACTACAACGGTCGGTCGCGTCCGCTGACACAGCGTGATCTGGATGATTTCGACTACATTGTGGTGATGGATAAGGATAATCTGCGCGATGCACAGTCCATCTTTGGCCGTCACGATCCCCGGCTGACGATGTTCATGGAGTATGCCAACAAAGCCGGACTGACCGATGTGGAAGAAGTACCGGACCCCTATTATACGGGCGGATTCGATGAGGTCTATGAACTGGTGACGCTCGGTGGACAGGCACTGCTGGCGCACATCCGTGAACATGATCTGGGGTAAACCTCATCACCATAATCCCTGTTGGCGCAGGGATACACTGAAGCGTCACGGCCTATGAAACAAAAAAGAGATCGGCCCCGGATACCGGAACCGATCTCTTTCAATTTTCGAGTTTGGTGTACTCGATATTACTTCTGGACGACCGTCACAGCGCTGGCCTGAAGGCCTTTCTTGCCCTGGGTCACTTCGAATTCCACAGTCGCGCCTTCATCGAGCGAGCGGAAGCCCGAGCTCTGAATTTCCGAGTAGTGGACGAAGAGGTCATCGCCACCTTCGCGGGAGATGAAACCAAATCCCTTTTCGGCGTTAAACCACTTGACGGTACCCTGAGTACGATTAGACATTGTATTCACTCCTGAATCAATTGGGTCCTGCGTTAACCTGCTACCTACACAGATCCTTTGTTCAGGAAGCTCTGCGGTATTTCCAGAGGATTTAACGGAGATTGGTGCAGAAACTGCACTGTCACTTCGAAGATTCTCTGTGGGGTTCTACGATGCTCAACCACTGCATCAATGCGGGTGAGGCCATTTGCCTTCTAAGCCCACATCGCAAAAAGAGTATAACAGAGTGTCTAACGGTTGTAAAGTACCAAAATTCTGAATCCGGAAAACCGGGGTGACCCGGCCAGATTTAATAGCCGAAGTATTCCGACTTATCAGCATCGAAGCGGCCACGGCGAACTTCACCCAGTTCCTGTTCCAGCTTCTGGAGTGAGCCGTAGATCGGGTCATCGGTCACTTTTGCCTTACGCATGGTCGCAAGCAGCTTGGAGACCAACTGTTCAATCTCATTGCGATGCTTGGGATCTACTGGATCAAGGTTCATCTGTGTACCATCCTTCTACCTATTGGGGTCGAACGTTACAGCCAACGGCGGTGTGATGATTGCAGATGCAACTACTCATCAGCCTATTGTACTGATGAACTATTATACTCTGAAACGGTATCAACGGCGAGTACCGGCGGCGGCGATGGCAGCGGTGCAGCGTAAAGGCGGTGCTTGCTGCTGCTGCTGCTGCTGCCGCACAAAAAAATTTGTGCGGCAACAACGGTATTCTTCCCTCAAACTGGCTGATGTGCTGCTGCAATGACGGGTTTTGTTGCAGCAAAGTGCAGCAAATTGCAGCAAATTGCAGCAAATTGCCCCCCATCCCTGCGGAATAAATTGCGCGGCGGAGAGGGGTTATCTGATTGATTGTAGCACGAATGTTCGAGTCGTGCGGTTCGAATTTTCAAACGAAGTGGACCGAATTTTGAGGAGCGGGTGCGGCGGGGCGGGAAGAATGCGGCCCTGTCCCTACGATGGGCTGGCGGGGCGGAAAAAATGGGCGCAATGGATTGCGCGCCCGGTGGGGGTGCTTTTCTCCCTTCCCCCAAAATACGCTATACTCACCCCAGACCAACCGATCACACGATCCATCACATACACGGTGTGTAAATGATACTGACACCAGACGAATTCGTCCGCAAATGGGCGGATGTGCAGACCAAGGAACGCGCCACCGCGCAAAGCCACTTCGAAGACCTCTGCCGCATGGTTGGGCATCCCCTGCCGCATGACATGGACCCGACCGGCGAGGCGTTCGGCTACGAAGTCGGCATGAAGACCAGCGATGACCGCCAGGGATTCGCCGATGTGTTTTATAAAAATCATTTTGCAATGGAATATAAAGGGCGCGGAGTTCACAAAACGCTGGATGATGCCTATGTCCAGCTTCTGCGCTACCGCGAAAACCTCAACAATCCGCCGCTGCTGGTGGTCTGTGACATCGACCGCTGGCAGATTCACACCAACTTCCCCAACACCGCCAAGAAGGTCTACGAATTTAAACATGCGGACATCACGCAGAACCGCATTCAGCAGATTCTGCGTAACCTGTTCTTCAATCCTAACGCCCTGCACCCCGACAAAACCGCCGAGCAGGTGACAGCGGACGCGGCGCGGGTCTTCGAGAAGATCACCGCCAACATGCGCGACTGGCAGGCCGACCCCGACCGCATCGCCCACTTCCTCACCAAACTGGTCTTCTCGCTGTTTGCCGAAGATGTGGACCTGCTGCCGACCGAGCCGAACGGTGGACGCGGCCTCTTCAGCGAGATCGTGCAGCGCACCAGCAAAAACCCGATCCAGTTCAAACGCTATGTGGGCGAACTCTTCAGCGCGATGGCCGAAGGCGGCAACGT
>JAEZAF010000233.1 GCA_023430545.1 Chloroflexota bacterium | reverse complement strand
CCGAGCGCCTGTGCCTGCTGTTCATACTGGGGACGCAGGTCGCCATCCCCGACGATCAGCAGACGGACGCTGTCAGGTCCGGCGGATTCGGCAGCGATCACCTGCGCAAAACTCTTCAGCAGCACTGGCACGCCTTTGAAATAATGCGGCGTATCCAGCCCACCGACGAACAGGATCACACGCTCACTGTCTTTCAGGTGATAGCGGGCACGCAGATCGGATGCGTCGATATCGGGGCAGAAGCGATCCGCATCCACACCATTGGGCATGGCGGTGATCTTCTCTGGAATCTGGTCAAACAATCCAGCGACCCGCGATGACCGTCCATAATCCAGTGAGGTGAACATCAGACGATCTGCCGCCTTCAGGATCTGCCGACCGAGCAGCGCTTCGTGCATCCTGACACCGCTGCCGATCATCCCATTCAGGATCAGATCCTGATGATAGGTGATCACATAACGGCAGCCGCGCAGAAGACGGCGCAGGTAGATCATCTCCTGCCCGAAAACAAACGGATAATGCAGGTGGATCAGGTCATACCCGCGCAGCGACATCAGCCGGGGCAGCAGCGGGGCATTGCCAATACGGAAGGCGACCGGCAGGCGATACACAGAAATCTCCGGCGGGTCGTCCGGCAGGCTGACTGATACCGTCGATGCTTCAGTCACAGCAGATGCGGTATAGACATCCACAGTATGACCGCGCCGCGCCATCTCGACTGCGTTGTAGTAACACACCGTGCCGGTGCCGCCGCGATAGGGTGGAAAGGTTGCAGTGACATGCGCAATTTTCATTGGATAACCTTTTCCCCTTACCAGCGAATAACCGACAGCGCGACCTGTTTCCAGAAGCGGAAGCAGGGGTCAAACAGCCGCTGTGCTACTTTCGCAGTCAGGCCGCCGCTGACCTGCCCATAGGCCAGTTGATGCGTACACCACGCCAGCAGATCACGGTCACGGAGGCGGCGTGTGTGCTGGCTTTGACGGCGTGACTGCATCAGCGGAGTCCAGTGTGCGATCAGCCAGCCGTAGTTCTCGAACTTTGCACGCAGGTAGGGCCAACCGCTGAGCACTGCATACCCCCAACTGACAGTTTCGGCCAGCAGCAGCGCAGGCAGCAGCACCAGCAGTGTCCGCCAGCGCAGGTGTTTCAGCAGAAGCTGATGGCGGTTGCGCTCGTTCCAGCGAAACTTGGTCGGCGTATAGTCCACACGATAATCATGACAGATCACGGCCTGCGGGATATGCCAGCAGGTGTACCCTGCCAGCCGCACACGCCATGAAAGATCGGTGTCCTCACCATAAGCTGGTGAAAAGATGGCATCAAAGCCGCCGAGTGCTTCATACAGTGACCGGCGGATGGCAAAGGCCGCCCCACTGATCGCACAGACCTCGGTTGCCTCGTTCAGCGCGGTGGCAGGCTGCTGCCATCCCCGGATGTACCCAAAGCCGGTATAGTGCACCTCGTTGCCGCAGGTATTGATGATGTCCGGCTGAGCAGTGAGGACGATCTTCGGCGTGACAGCACCGGCGTCAGGATGTGTATCCAGCGCCTGTACCAGCGTCTCGATGCTGCCGGGCATCACCTTTGTATCGGGATTCAGGAACACGAGCACATCACCGGCTGCGGCAGCCGCCCCCAGATTATTGCCGCCGCTGAAGCCCAGATTCTCCCCTGACTCAATCACCTGCACATCGCCATAACTGCGTCGGACGAAATCTGCACTGCCATCCTGTGACGCATTATCGACGACAATCACGCCAGTGCAGCTTGCATCCTGAAGTGAGTTCAGGCACGCGCTGAGGTCATGCCGATTGTTGTAACTGACGATAATGATGTTATAAGTAAGGCTTGCAGCAGGAGATGTCTGTAATTCGTAATCGACCAGCGCCGACATCATAGGCTGCTGCCCCGATGGACGAAATCGAAGATCAGTCCTCTCAGGGAATGCAGAATAAGGCCGGTAAACATTGAAAGCACCCCGATAAAGCACAGTGTCAGTGCCAGCAGGGCAGTCCCCAGCGCCAGCTCATGAATCTTCCAGTAGGTTTCGATCACACTGAGCGCCACGACACTACCCAGCAATGTCATCAACAGACCAGGCACACTGAAAAACAGCAGGGGGCGCGTTTGCCCGATCAGCTTGAGGATGCCACTGAGGACTCGCATCCCATGAGCGAGGACAGGCCGCTTGGGTTTATCGACATAACGGATGGTAATCGGGACCTCGAGCACACGCAGCCGCAGGTCCTTTGCCAGAAACTGCATCTCGGATTCGACCGAGAAGCCCTTTGATGCGAAGTTGAAGACATCGATGGCGCGGCGCGAAAAGGCGCGGAAACCGCTCTGGGAATCGGTCAGTGAGGTGCCGGAGACCGTGTTAATCAAGAGGTTGAAACCCTGATG
This sequence comes from Chloroflexota bacterium, assembly GCA_023430545.1. Classification (GTDB taxonomy): domain Bacteria; phylum Chloroflexota; class Anaerolineae; order Aggregatilineales; family Phototrophicaceae; genus JAEZAF01. The sequence continues at coordinate 16,971 of JAEZAF010000233.1, read as the reverse complement.
TCCCAGCACACGCTGAAGGGGGACATCGCTGGTCTTTTCCAGATAGCGGGAGCCGATCACGATATCGGCGTCGCCGGACAGTACCGGGGCCATCACCACCGGCAGTTCTTCGGGCATGTGCTGCCAGTCGCCATCGAGGGTGATGACCACTGCCGGTTCGAATTCCTTTGCCTTTTTAAAGCCGGTGTTAAGGGCAACACCCTTACCCTTGTTGATTTCGTGATCGACGACCACGGCACCCGCAGACCGGGCGATGATAGAAGTATCGTCTGAAGACCCATCATTGACGACGATGACAACGTCAGCATATTCGCGGGCCTTCAGTACCACACTGCCCACAAAACGCTCCTCATTTAATGCAGCGATGACAACAACGACTTTCCCTTCGACCTTGCGTTTTTCCACTTCAGGAACAAAACGGATTTCATTAGTGGGGGTGTCAAGAGGCTTGACCCGTTCAGCGGTTGTCATATGTCCCTCGTTCTGGTCTGGTGTGTTAGCATGTACGGAACGTGGCAGATTATGATGTTGATGAGCTTAAGACACAGCTCACTTATATAACATTAAATCCATTCTTATATTAATGGCAATGTGATACTTATTGACTCCGAATTTACGTTCTTTATGAAACCTCATGAAATGGCAGGTCTTATCAAATGTTACAGATCGCCTGAACGAAGAAAATTAAGCTTGAATCGTTTTTAATAATTGATGAGCCAATATATAAATCCGGTTTGTTTATCGTTTCTCACACTAAGCTGATCTTGCGTGACGGCCCTGCTTCCATCTCACAAACTATCCTGTAGAATAAGAGCTTCCTGAGAGAGTTGTAGGGAATCATCATGTCCAGCACCGTCACTACATTCACTGTATCGGCTCTCACTTCTACGACCCTTGCATCCACCGGCAGTCTGCTGGCGGTCCTCGTCCTTCTGATTCTGGTTATCAACAAAGATATTATCAGCATCGATACGTCACCTAAAAGGCTGCTGCTGAATCAGGTACTTGGCTTCGCTATGACTCCGCTGATTCTCATGTTTGCCACACTGCTGGTGATCAAGGTCGCACAGGTCATCAGCTAAGGACGGCGGAACATTTTTCCGGGTACAGAGGAAAGGGCTGATGAATATCACACAGAGACCGCTCAAAGCCCTTCAGGATATTTCTCAATTACCACAGCTCTATCTCGGCGCGATCTTTCTGGCCGAAGCAGTCACCTCGCTGATTTCACCTGAAATCGGCCTGTTTCTGCACAGCCTGCTGATGGTCGTGCTGCTGTTTCATGCTGTCTCACTGGCGGAGCATCCGGTACACCGTCTGCTGCTGGCACTGATCTTCGCCCCACTGATCCGCATCATCAGCCTCGCCATTCCCTTAGGGACAATCCCCACGCTGTACTGGTACATCATCATGGGGACGCCGATGCTGGCGGCGGCTTATGTCTTCATTCGCGGCCTGAATATCGCACCACAGGCTGCGGGGCTGGCCATCGGCAAGCATCCTCTGCTTCAGCTTCTGGCGGCATTCAGTGGTTTCGGGCTGGGCTATATGGAGTACCTGATTCTGCGCCCTGATCCACTGATCGAAGGTGCTGGTTTCGCTGGACTGGTGGTAGCGGCCATCGTCCTGCTGATCTTCACCGGCTTTATGGAAGAACTGGTTTTTCGCGGGATCATCCAGCATATGGCATATTCCAGCTTCGGCAGGCATGGCATCCTGTATACGGCGACCCTGTTCGCCGTGCTGCACCTCGGCTATCGTTCCATCCCGGATCTGGCAGTGGTGTTTGTGGCAGGTCTGTTTTTCGGCTGGATCACGGAGAAGACCGGCAGCATCTGGGGGGTCACGCTCGGCCACGGCCTGACCAACATCATGCTGCTGATTATCCTGCCGCTTGCAATGGCCGCCTGACCTCACCAGGAACAGGACAGATGCGCATCGGCGTTCTCATCTATGCCCTGGACCGACCCCTGACCGGTATTGGCCGGTACACAGTGGAGTTCGTCAGCGCCCTTGCCCGCCTCCATCCTGACATCACCCTGCTGACGGCAGGCGGCCCCGGACCACTGCAAGACATCCCGCATGAGCGCCTGACCGGATGTGAACGCCTTCCCGCGCTGATGACCGCCGGACAGCTTCAGATTTACCGTGCCGCCAAGCGCCATCAGTTCGACATCCTGCACGATACGACCGGCGTCACACCGTTCGGCCTGCTGCCGGAAAAGGTTCGTTCAGTGGTGACGGTGCACGATGTCATCCCATGGAGTTTCCCCGGCGTCAGCACCCTGCTCGATACCCTGATCTATCGCCAGTGGCTGCCGAAGATCCTGCCGCGAATGTCCGCCATCTGCACCGTCAGCGAGTGCTCAAGAAGCGATATTGCGCACTATTTCCGCATCCCACCAGACCGGATTCACAACGCTTCAGAAGGCATCGGGATACAGTACATCCCTGCCCCACCGGCTGAAGTCCATCGCGTGCGGGACCGTTATGCACATTCAGAACGTTATGTGCTGTATGTCGGCTCCGATGAAGCACGCAAGAATCTACGCGGCCTGCTTCAGGCTTATGCCCTGATCCGACTGCGCGGTATCACTCACCGTCTGGTGATCGTCGGACCGAATCAGTGGCATCATGCCGAGACCACGCAGATGCTGACCGATCTCGGACTGGAAGGTCATGTCAGCGTCACCGGATATGTCACCGAAGAAGACCTGATCGCCCTGTATACCGGGGCTGATGTGTTCGTGTTCCCGTCATTCTATGAGGGGTTCGGCCTGCCGGTGCTGGAAGCGATGGCCTGCGGTGCACCGGTGATTACCTCGCATGTTTCATCGCTGCCAGAAGTCGCCGGAGACGCAGCCATCCTGATTGATCCCAGTGATACAGAATCCCTTGCCATACAGATACAGAATATCCTGACAGATCAACTGCTGGCTCAGTCAATGCGTGAACGCGGCTGGCTGCGGACACAGAAATTTTCATGGGAGGCGTGCGCAAAAGCGGTCACCGACGTCTATGAAAGGCTTTTAGAGACAACCGATCATCGCTGATAACCGACGCCAGTGCTGTCTGGCGTCTCAATGAAGTTCATTCGGGGGAAGCAAAATGACGGTCGAGCAGGCAGGCACATTTCTAGTGTCGCTGTTGTTATATACCGGGTTCTTTCTGGGGATTGGCATCCCGTGGGCGCTGGCATTGCTGCCCAAATCAGACTGGCGCGATCGGGCAACCGTACTGGCACTCGGGCTGGCACTCGGCCCGCTGATCGGGACGCTGTGGCTGTTCGTACTGGGGACGTGGTTCTCGTTTGATCTGCGGCTCGTGATCGGCGGGTCAGCCCTGCTTGGGATCGTCGGACTGACCGTGATCCAAGTGCGTGGGCGCTCGCATAATGTGCCATCAGAGGCACCAGCACCACAGGCCATACCGCGTCTTTCGGGTGTCTCGCGGCTCGTGATCGGCCTGGTCCTCGCCGGATTTGTCGTCCACCTGCTGACGACAATGTTCTGGACCTTCCTGTACTATGACACCTTGTGGACCTACGGCTATGAGCCGAAAGTCTACCTGCTGAACAACCGCATCCCGGACTGGATCGAATATTATCCCAAGCTGGTGCATCTGACCTACGCATTCGGGACGTTCATCAAAGGCGAGATCAGCGATTACGCTGCTCGCGCCGCGATCCCGTGGTTTATGTTCGCCAGCATCATGATGGCCTATCTGGTCGGGTGGCGGCTGTGGCACAAACGCTCTATCGGCATCCTGACGGCTGGCCTGTGGTTTCTGACTCCGGCCGTCTTTCAGTGGAGCTTCAGCGGCGATCTGGAGCACACCGTCACGGTCTACTTTACCGGCGCGACAGTCTTCTTCCTGCTGGCGTGGAGGTCATACAACTGGCGCTATGCGATCATCGCTGGTCTGATGTTCGGCGGCGCTTTATGGACCAAGCCCACGGCGATCTCGTGGGCGCTAGGCGTCATGCTGCTGGTTGGAGCCACAGCGGTCTATCTGCTGGCTCCGGTGGACTGGCATCGCGTGTTCGGGATCAATGCACCGCCGCCGGATCAGCCGGTGAGGATTTTTGCCCGCAAATTTCAGATCGCCGCTGTGACGGGCCTCGTCAGTATTCCGATTGGCGGATTGTGGTATTTCCGCAATCTGGCACTGGGACATGATCCGGTCATCATGCCACCGGGTTACTGGAATGAACTGGCACAGCGCTCCGGAATGCAGTTTCACTGGCTGCTGATTATCATGACGCTGGCGGGCGGATATGGCATCCACTATGCCTTACAGCGGATGCGGCAGGGCATCCCCAACCAGCAGCGGCCTATTCTTCAGATCGGTCTCGGATTATCGCTGTTTTATCTCGGCACGATTCCGAGCATCATCAATCCGAACGACACGGTGATTAACTGGGTCATCGGCCATTACCAGCCGCGTGGACGACTGAATCTGCTGGAAGTGATGCTGATCGTCATGGGGTTGGCGCTGCTGGTTCATCAGCTTTATCCGCTGTGGCGCACTTCTTCGGAGAATACCCGTGCGACCACCGTTCAGACCGTGCTGATTATCGCGCCGTTTACCATTGTGTGGTTTTTCCTGTATTCGTATCAGTCACGGCTGATGTTTACGCTGATCCCGTCGCTGGCCGGTTTCGTCGCCGCACTGATGGATCACTGGCTGATCCCGCTGATGAGCCAGACTCAGCGGCGCAGGCGAGTGCTATACGCGGGTCTGACCGTTCTGGCACTGGTTGGACCGATGGCACTGATCGTGTTCAACGCGCGCTATATCATGCAGGGGGTGGATACCGACGAGGAAAAATACGCCGTACTGAACCCGAGTCTGGTGGCGCTGGCGAATGACATCCGGGCGCAGAACGCTGATGGTGACGACGATCTGACGATTTACACTTTTAACGAGCATCGGCTGCATTTCTTCTTCCCTCAGCTTAGTGGAATCCATCACTGGGATGTCCCCACCCACCTTGATGAGCTGGACGACTCGACAGATATTCTGATCGGTGGTTCGAAAGCGGAGTACGTCTGGGAAAAAGTCGCGGGCGAATACCCGAATCAGATCTCAGCTTATATGCGACTTGGGCAGATGTACACGGACACACCGGTCCGGGTTGCGCAGGATCAGATCTGGCAGCCGCCGCTGACGCCGTTTTCTGATCATGAGGATTTTTCGCATCATCTGGTGGCCTACCGCTATCACCCGAGTCTTTACACACCAGCAGACATCGAGCCTATGTTTGCCCCGCAGGACAGCGGCTGGAAGGGGATCGAGCTGGTGGGGATGGACCTGCGCGATACACAGTCTAACAACGCACTGCCGCCAGACAGTGACGGCACCGTGCATCTGACAAGCGGTGCATCGGTTTTCATGCAGTTTTACTGGCAGCGCACCAAAGGCGACATCGAAACCAGCACGCCGGTCACAGTCTATCTGCTGGACGAAAATAGAGAGCGGGTGCTGCAACAGGAAAGCAGTGGGATCGCGGGCGTGCTGCCATTTTACCTGCTGAGAACAGGTGAGCTGATCCCCGACCGCTGGACGCTGCCGCTGGAGCTTCCGTCAGGGCTTTACACGCTGCGCATCAGCTATGCGGACAACCCGCCGGTGATATTTGCCGACCTCATCACGATTGAATAAGCCCTGACTTCGACTTACTCAATATAGAGTGAGAGCGCATCAATCCGTGCCCGACCAGAAGTATTCAGATTTCTGATTTTGGTTTTCAGCTTGCGGACATCGCCTTGCAGCATGGTGCTGGTCGTCAGTGTCTGATAGGAATAAGTCCCCGGTGGGATATCCAGCACCAGCTTGCCCTTCGAGTCAGTATAATGGATTTTCACCCGGATGCTGGCTCCGGCTTCAAGTGCTTTGCCCTCGACAGCCGCACTCAGGACAAGTGGTGATCCACCGGGCAGCGGGATTTTTGAAGTCTGCTTCAGCACGCTTTTGGTATCTGCCAGCCCTTTGACCTGATAGACACAGCTTCCATCGAATGCAAAGCCTGAATCCGTCCTGCATTTACGCTTTGCCTTGCCCGTCGCTTCGAGCGTCCACCCTTCCGGCTGATCAGGACTCGCACCGAACAACTCGAACCCACCGTTGATGATCAGGTTTTCGTGCGGCTTTGCCGTCGGCGTGACTCCGTCAGTCACAACAGGGGTGACAGTCGGAGGTGTTGAAAGTGGGGGCGAGGCTTCCAGCAGATAGCTGTCCTCACAGGGATAGCGGGCTTCGCATAACACAAGCGAATCAATCCAGCCGACGCCGCCTGCATCCAGATTATGCCAGATGACATCCAACCGTCCGTCAGTGATATCGGGCGGCGTTCTGAAGGAAACAACGCGTTTTTCCCAGTCATGGCTGCCGGAATAGTGCCATGTGGTCGAAGCCAGCACACTTCCCTGTCCATTGACTTTGGCATAGCGCACGCCGAGCGCACTACCGCTGAAATTCAGGGCTTTAACGCGGTGGCTCAGGTAATAACGGGTGTTGGGCTTCAGATCGATATCCTGGAAGAAGTAGCCATCGACACCAGAGATCACCACTGAGGATGCACTGTTCCAGCCGACAGTGTGATCGAGGTACTGATCCAGTACCGACCAGTCATCGGCCAGCTTGTCGTTATTCTGATCAATTTCGAATGATGCATTTGTAACCAGATTCGCCTGGGCTGGCGGTGGCGTGATCAGCGCCAGATTGGTGACTTCGAACAATCGACCATCGCCACCGCGCAGCGCAAACGGTGCTCCTAAAGTGACCGTCTCACCAGTTTCCGCATCTTTCAGCACGCCGTCGAAATGCCATGAGTCAAGGCTGACGGTCTGCTGCGTGCACTGCTGGTTCGCCAACACAACGTAGTAGGTCTGCTTTGATTGATCGTACAGCGTACTGACGTAGACCTGATCGAGCGGCTGGGGAGAATGAAACCGATCAGTGACTTTTCTCGCACTTTTGAGGATTGACCTGACGGTATCCACCCGGCTGACCAGCGCTGTCACCTCGCCAAACAGCGCGGGATTATCCCGCAGTCCGCGCCAGTTCTGCCCCGGTAGTGTGGAATAGATAAACCAGTAAATCCCTTTTGCCCCTTCGCCAATCGCCAGCCAGTGCTGAAGGCGGACTTCTTCAACGGTGGGTTCACGCAGGACGGTCGGGTCAGGGTCCTGTGGACTGCTGCGCGTGCTGTGCGTCTGAAGCACCACCCACAATGGCTGGTTAAACGGCTTCTGCTGGGTCGTCAGGCGGATTTCATCGACCCAGTTCTGCGACGGATGCAGATAAAAATCACATAGGGCTTTCTGATTGAGCGCAGGATAGTTGTAGGTCAGGAAGACATCGGGGCGAACGTAACTGTAAACCTCCAGACCAAGCTGGCGCTGAACCATCATGGGCGATGCCGGGTTCTGTGCATCGCGCTCACGAAAGACCTGAACAGCGAGCCGCAGCTTTTCATTCATGGCTGGCACGGCGTCATCAAACAGGTTGTAGCCTCTCACACTCGGATGGCCGACCAGCTTGTCGATGATCGGGTTAATAATCGTCCGTGCGGCCTCCACTGTGGCTGGCGCGGCGGGATTGTGAAACCACGCGCTGTACAGCTCTCCCATAGGTGCTGCAATCACACGGAAATCACCCTGATCGCTGAGGGTTGCACTGGGCGTTTTATTCGTGAAGAGGATGTCCCGGATGCCGCGTGTCGCGAGATCTTCCAGCATGATGGCGTAATCGGCATCATTACTGCGCATATTCCCGTCTTCGAACACACCGTAATAAAAGCCATCAAAGGCTGACGGATCAGCCTGAGCTTCGGTCGAGGCAGAGGCTCCGATATCAGGATTGGTGTCAGTGTGGGAATCAGAATTGAACACAAGTGCAGTGAGGATCAAAAACAGGAGTAGGTATCGCATGGTCTGCTTTAACTCAATCTGTCACGAAACTTCAGAATAGGGTGTTTGAGTGCTGTGTGCAACATGACAATTGAACTGTGGGTGGCGCATTCCGGCTTCCGCCTTTCATGCAGTACCCTTCACGCAGTATAGATCACCTCAGCGATGATGTACGTTTTAATTTCATTATTGAAATACAAACGGGATTATAACCATTCAATCTGCTGCCTGGCCAAACATAACTATTTCCTCTGTTCAGGCAGGAGATTTGTTGACAACGCCCGAAACCCGCGTTATATTCCATAAAAGCACTTACATGAAAGTACTTACACTCATACACTATGAACAGCTTTCTGAAGAATTCCCCCCCAACCATTTATGATGTCGCGGAACTTGCCGGGACCAGTATTGCCACGGTTTCGCGTGTGCTGAATTCGCCAGGGCGTGTCAGCGAGGCCAGCCGCCGCAAAGTGATGGCGGCCATCGACCAGCTTAACTTCGTCCCAAAAGCAGAAGCCCGCGCCCGCACCCTGCAAAGCACCGGACGTATTGGTGTCATCACACCTTTCTTTACCTCACCGTCCTTCGTTGACCGTCTGCGCGGTGTGGCCGCAGCGCTGGCTCGTTCGCATTATGAACTGGTCGTCTACACCGTCGATACGATGGAGCGATTGAACGGCTACCTGTCTACCCTGCCGATCACGGGTAATCTCGATGGGCTGATCATCATCTCGCTGCCGATCAACGATGAAGCAGCGGAACGTCTGATCAACAACCGCATCAGGACAGTGCTGATTGAGCACGCACATCCAGCCTTCAGCGTCATCTCAGTCGATGATCATGAAGGCGGACGGATGGCAGCGCAGCACCTCATCGAGCAGGGACATAAGCGTCTCAGTTATGTGTATTTCGGAGAAATCCCGGATTATTCAATCCACCCGGAAGTCGAGCGTCTGGCAGGTTTCCGGGAAGCGCTGGCCGAACACGGTCTGACGTTACCCGATGAATACATCAAATATGTGCCGGTTTCCCGCGTTGGCATCCGAGAAAAACTGGCGGAACTGCTGGCGCTGCCGGAGCCGCCAACCGGCATCTTCGCCCCCTCAGATGACCTCGCCATCCGTGTGATCCACCGGGCACGCGAATTAGGCTGGATGGTCCCGCGTGATTTCAGCGTCGTCGGTTATGACGGCATCGAGATCGCGGAACATGTCGATCTGACAACGATCTCTCAGCGCCTGACGGATTCAGGGCGTGTGGCTGCGGAAATGCTGCTCGCCGCCCTGACAGATTCCACCCAGCCTATACAACAGGTCCAGCTTCAGCTTCAACTACAGGTTCGCGGGACCACCAGCCGGTTAGAGGAAAAACTTCCCCATACCCACTAGCGATCAACCCGTGATGAACGGTGGAAAGCAGGTGATACAGGAAAGAGATACCATAACAATTGAGCATCCGTTTTTAAATACAGCCACCGTTTACTTGACCTTCTTTTGATGCTCATCTCTTTCCTATCATCTTAAGTTATTTATTAATAGGTCACTTATCCATATAAGGAGGTTGACTATAGTCAGAAAGGTTCCCAACCGCCGAACCGTGCCACTGTACGACATTCGCAGTGGACGGCTTAGTGGGATGCCAGGACATTCCCGGCAGCAGAGTGTCAAGCAGGAAACGTTTCAGATCCTGAATAACATAAGGAGTACGCACATGAAGACTTTTAAAAGAGCGAATACATTGAAATTCATGCAGGTGGTTCTGCTGGTGGTCGCACTGGCACTGGTCGCGCTGGCTGGACCTCTTCAGGCCCAGGAAGAAGGCATCTCCGGTGAACTGACAAATATCGGCTTCGGTATGGGCGATGAAATCGCGACCGAGCGTGTGGCCCACTTCCAGGAGCTTTACCCGGATGTAACCCTTAACTTCACTGAAGGCGCACTGGACGAACAGCAGTTCCTGACGTCGGTTGCCAGCGGCAATCCGCCAGACCTGGCCTATATGGGTCGTGACATCCTTAGTACCTATGCCGTTCGCGGTGCGCTGATGCCGCTGACTGATTGCATTGCCAATCACGAAATCGACATGAGCCAGTACCGCCCGGTTGCCGTGGAACAGGTCACCGTCAATGGTGAGGTCTACGGTATTCCGGAGTTCTACAACAACATCATGCTCATGATCAACACCGCTGCGGTTGAAGAAGCCGGCCTGACGGTGGACGAAATCGACACCAGTGACTGGGAAGCGCTGTCTGCCCTGAACGATCAGCTGACTCGCATGGAAGATGACGATGTGACCCGTATCGGTTTTGACCCGAAACTGCCGGAATTCTTCCCGCTGTGGGTGGAAGCCAACGGTTCATCGATCCTGTCTGAAGATGGTACGACCGCGCAGTTGAATACACCGGAAGCCATCGAAGCGCTGGAATACTCTGCTGGCCTGCACGAAGCAGCCGGTGGCCGTGCTGATTTTGTCGCCTTCCGTGATACATGGGATTTCTTCGGTGCCGAGAATCAGATCGTCGCCGATCAGGTTGGTTTCTGGCCGATGGAACAGTGGTACATGAACGTGCTGGCAGGCGGTTCACCTGATGCCCCGGTCGCTTTCAAGCCCTTCACTGACCGCGAAGGCAACCCGCTGAGCTTTGCTACAGGCAGCGCCTGGGCGATCCCGGTCGGCTCCAAAAACCCGGAAGCAGCCTGCGCCTTCATGAAGGCTGTGACTTCACCGGAAGCCTGGATTCGTGCAGCCCAGAAGCGTGCTGAACTGCGTGCCGAAAGTGGCGCAATCAACACCGGCGTTTACACCGGCAACGTTGTGGCCGACGAAGAAATCTTCACCAATATCGTGACCGAGATCGAGAACGAAACCTTCCAGAACGGTGTGGATGTGATCCTGTCTGTTCAGGAAAATGCGTTCGCCATCCCGGCCAATCCGGCGGGTAACGAATTCCGTCAGGCGTGGATGGACGCCGTCAACCGTGTTCTGAATGGTGAACAGACGGCAGAAGAAGCCCTCAACCAGGCTCAGGAAGAAGCACAGGCAGCACTGGATGCCGCCTGGGCAAGCCAGGGCGAATAGTAGATCTGCGTTGTAAATGAGCACTCAAACACAGACGGCCCGCTTTCCCCGCTTAGGAGAGCGGGCCTCTCTACAAAGAAGAGAGACCCTAGCGGCGATGGCCTTCATCTCACCGTGGGTGATTGGCTTTCTGGTTTTTACTGCGGGGCCAATGATCGCGAGTCTCTGGTTGTCTCTGACAGAGTACGACATCATCAATCCGCCAAAGTACATTGGCTTCAAAAACTATGTAGACCTTTTTAACAGTCGCGACTTCGGTGTCAGCCTGTATAACACCTTTTTCTACACGGTGCTGCATGTGCCGTCAATGATGATCGTTGCACTGGGGCTGGCACTGATTCTGAATCGAGTGGGCCGAGCTGCGGGTTTTTTCCGCACGGTCTTTTACCTGCCATCCATCACCCCCTCAGTTGCTGTCGGGACGCTGTGGCTGTGGCTGCTGAATCCGCGTGTTGGCCTGATCAATCGCGGCCTTGATCTGATCGGGATCGACGGCCCCGGATGGACAACCGATCCGAACTGGATTAAACCGGGCATCGTGCTGATGAGTCTGTGGGGCGTCGGCAGTACGGTCATTATCTATCTGGCTGCGCTGCGCAATGTCCCTGAAGAGCTGTATGAAGCGGCGGAGATCGACGGAGCTTCGGGCTGGTCCAAGTTCCGCTTTATCACGGTGCCGATGATCAGTGGAGCACTGTTCTTCACCATGATCGTCAACACCATCTCCTCACTTCAGATCTTTGCCGAAGTCTATACGATGTACTTCGGAAATATGAACAATACGGCGGCATCGTCAGCGGGTCTGTTCTATAACATCGAGCTGTTTCAGGAAGCCTTCCGATTCTTCCACATGGGCTACGCTTCGGCAATGGCGTGGGTACTGTTTGTCATCATCCTGATTCTGACCGTCTTCCAGATCCGGTTCAGCCGGCGCTTTGTGTATTACGAGGGAGAATAGGCGATGGCAAGCATCACTGAAACCCGTGTTCAAGGTCGTCTGGCACCCGAAAGTAATCCACAATCGCGTGAACTGCGCAAACAGCTCTCGAAAATCCTGTTCATTGCACTCCTGATCGGCTGTACGATCATCTTTCTGCTGCCGTTTGCGTGGCTGCTCAGTGCCTCGCTGAAGGTCCGGTCTGAGGTCTTCAACTCAGAGTGGATACCAGATCCGGTGGCGTGGGAAAACTACGTCAACGTCTGGAAAGCCACGTCGATGCTCACCTGGCTGCAAAACAGTCTGGTCGTCGGTATTCTGGCCGCCGTCAGCGTGACCGTTAGCTGCGCGTCGGTCGCGTTCGGCTTCTCATACTTCAAATTCCGTGGGCGTGATACGCTGTTCGGTCTCGTGCTGGCGACCATGATGCTGCCCGGAGTCGTGACGATGATCCCGGTTTACATCATCTGGCAGAAACTTGGGTTCGTGAATACCCACGTCCCATTATGGGCTGGCAACCTGTTCGGCTCGGCCTTTTATATCTTTCTGCTCAGGCAGTTCTACCTTGGCCTTCCCCGTGAATTGTTCGAAGCGGCACGTATCGACGGGGCCAGTTACTTCCAGCTCTGGTGGAATATCGCTCTGCCGCTGACGCGAACAGCGCTGATCGTGGTATTCGTCTTCGAGTTCAAGGCAAGCTGGACCGACCTGATGAAGCCGCTGATCTATCTTCAGAACAACCAGCTCTTCACGCTGCCTCGAGGACTGAAAGCGATTCTCGACCAGTTTGGACAAGGTGGAGAGATGCAGTGGGAGATTGTGCTCGCCGCCAGTGTGATTATCACCGTGCCGATGCTGGTCATCTTCTTCATCGGCCAGCGCTACTTTATGGATGGCATCGCGACGACCGGACTGAAAGGCTGATCCAGAGGTGGTTGGTCCAGTCCCGCATCCCAGTAAGGTGGCTTCAGAAGAACCGTTTCTAACTTTATCCGGCGGACAGTCATTTGTGCTGACTGTCCGCCGTTATTAAATCCTGAATCGGCTGCATAGATCGGTATATGTGGCTCAGCAATGGTGTGTATTTACATGCCTGCATAACCCACCAGCGTCAGATGCAAATCGCTGCTTTTCCATTGTTACACAGGGCGTTTTAAAACGCGGAGTGTCAGTTTATGTCAGAAGTCCGTATCGCGGAGAAAAAAGTCTGGGTAGACCAGACTCCGGTGAAGCTGCTCAGCGGTGAAGTCCATTACTGGCGGCTGGACCCGCATCAGTGGCGTAATACGCTGGAGCGCGTGCAGGAGATGGGCATTAAGATCGTCGCCACCTACGCCGCATGGGATTATCACGAGATCGCCCCCGGGCAGTATGATTTCACTGGCGAGACGGAACCGCGCCGCAATCTGCTTGCTTTTCTCGATCTGCTGACGGAAATGGACTTCTGGATTATCTTTCGCCCAGGCCCTTACATCTACAGTGAATGGAGCAACGGCGGTGTCACCGATGAAGCGGTGAAGTATCACCGTGGCTCGGTGGAATTCCAGCAGCTTGCAGAACCCTACATGCGGGCTGTGACCAATATCGTGCTGCCCTATCTCGCCACCAACGGCGGGAAGGTGATCCTCTGGCAGGCCGATAACGAGATCGACCCGTGGCCGCACCTCTATACCGACGTGCTTGGCCTCGGCACAAAGCCCGGCCCGTTTCAGGAATTTCTGGTCGAGCATTATCAGGAAGACCTCGACGCGCTGAACCGGGCATGGCGGACGAATTACCGCTCATTTGAAGAGGCACGGGCTGTCAGCGAGATCTTCCGCGATGACCCGGTGCTGGTGGGGCGCTATAACGACTTCCGCGCCTTCGGTCACTGGTATGTCAATCAGGTCGCGACATGGGCTGCCACCCGCTACCGCGAATACGGTGTCGATGTGCCGATTATCTTCAATGCCTACAGCGGCGTCTCAACCCAGCGCTGGGCGGATCTCGAAGCGATTGGCGATCTCGTTGGGTCCGATATCTACCCATCGAATGAACACCTGCACCGCCCCGGTGAACAGCGCCATATCATCGAAGCGCTGCGCTATGCGCATACCTTCTCCAAAGTGCCATATGTCGCCGAGTTCGAAGCGGGCATCTGGCATGACTGGATCCGTGATGTCGGCGCATTTACCCCGAATCACTACCGACTGATCTGCATCTCCGCCCTGCTGGGCGGTGCGGCTGGCTGGAACTGGTACATGCTGGTCAACCGTGATAACTGGTATCAGAGTCCGATTAACGAATGGGGCTGGACTCGGCCTGATCTGTTCAACGCCTTTACCGAGATCACGAGGCTGTTCGAACGGCTGGACCCCACCACACTGGAGAAAGTGACCGACACCGCAGTCACTTTCAGCCCGGCACAGCGCAGTTCATCGCGTCCAGGTCAGGAGATGCTGCTCAGCTTCCATGAAGCCGACATCGACTACGCCTTCTTCGATCTCGACGGCGCGCTGACCGACAAGAAGTTCGCCTTTTATGCCGGTGGCCCATGGCTCTCTGAACGGGAGCAGCGCCGGTTGGCCGAATTTATCGAGGACGGCGGACACCTGATCTGTATTGGCGCTGCGCCGTCACAGGATGAGCATATGCTGCCGCTCAATCTGCTTGACATCCAGCCTTACACCGGCATCATGACGGGTGCGCCGGGAAAAATGAACCTTAAGCTGTTCGAACACGGAACAGTGGAAAGCGCCTGGCTTCAGCTTTACGAGCATGTACCAGGTGAACCGCTGATCGTCGAACGCCTGAAGAGCAGTGCACAGCCTTCAGAAGAACTTGCGCTTCAGTTCAGCCTTCAAATCGGCCAGAAATACACCATCGGCTATACCGAACCGCGCGGCGCAGGCCGCCTGACGGTGATCGGCTTACAGCCTACACCGGGACTGATCTTGGCATTGCACCATCACTATAACGTACCGGTCGCCTCACGTTCGAATATCTCTGGCATCACGACCGCCCTCTATCGTCGTGATGGGGACTATTACCTGATCGCGACCAATGACAGCGTCGATCCCCGAGGTGCGGAAGTGCACTTTGGTCACGGCCTGCTGGCAGACGGTCAGTGGACGGTCGAGAACCTCGATACCGGTGCCATCCGCCAGATCACGCTTCAGGATGGCGTGGGCTGCTTCATCACGCTGCCGCGCAAGGATGGCGCGATCTTCCGGCTTTCACCAGCGCAGTCGTCATAGCATTGAACAGTACACGACAGGATAAACGGGATGCCCAAACTTGCGATTATTCATACCACTCCCGCCACCGTTGACTCTTTGAAGGCGCTGGCGGCGGAAATCCTGCCGGATTATGAGGTCGTCAATCTGGTCGATGACTCGATTCTGCCGCAGTTGGCGCACAACGGAGGTGATGTCAGCCAGGTCGAAGAACGGCTGGTGCAGTACGCCCGCATTGCCAGCGACATCGGCGCACAGGCGATCCTCGAAGCGTGTTCATCAGTCGGCGAAGTCGTCAGCAAAATGGTGGACAGCGTCACGATTCCGGTGGTGCGCATTGATGAGGCGATGGCCGAAGCTGCCATTCAGCGTGGGCAGCGCATCGGCATCGTGGCGACCCTGCCGACCACGCTCAATCCCACACGCCGCCTGCTGGAAGCCAAAGCGAAAAGCGCCGGGAAAACGATTGAGATCAGAACAGCGCTGGCCGAAAGTGCCTACCAGAAGCTGATGTCCGGTGACCGCGACGGTCACGATAGCGATCTGATGCAGGTGCTGGTCGAAATCGCCAAAGAAACCGATGTCGTTGTGCTGGCGCAGGCATCGATGGCGCGGGTGCTGCCGTCACTGCCTGCGGAGATCCAGGATAAATTCCTGACCAGTCCACGGATGGGTATGGAACGGGTAAAGGCTGTCCTCTCACAATGACTCCCTCAGGGCACGTCCGGCTGGACGGCACGCTGCTAGCGATGGATATCGGGACGACCCACTGCAAGGCGGGTCTGTTTGACCTGCGCGGCAGAACGCTGAGTATTGCCAGCCGTCCGATGCAGACGCGGCAGCCCACGGGCTATCCGATCACATTCGACCCCGATGCGTTATGGGAAAGCATGAAAGCGCTGATTCAGCAGGTGACACAGGATGCACCGGGACGAGTGCTGGCCGTCGGGATCACCAGCATGGCGGAGACTGGTCTGATCATAGACCGTGCCACCGGTCAGGCGATGTCCCCGATGCTGCCGTGGTTCGATAACTCGACGCAGCCACAGGCCGAACGCATCGCTGCTGAGGAAAATGCTGAGGCGTTCTATCTCAAAACCGGCGTGCAGATGCGCTATAAATGCACCCCCGCCAAGCTCCTCTGGGTGAAGCAGCATCACCCGCAGGTCTTCGACCATGCCAGCGCACCGATGTGGCTGGGTACAGCGGATATCATCGCCTATTGGCTTACAGGCGCGGCGGGCACCGATTATTCACTCGCAGGGCGCACCGGCGCATTCGACATCAATCGCAAACAGTGGGATGATGCATGGCTTCGCCGCTGGGAGCTTTCGGCGGATCTCTTCCCGCAGGCACTTCCCGGTGGCACCTCTGTAGGCGAGAGTCTGCCACAATGGGGAGCTTTAGGCATTCCTGCCGGGACACCGGTCGCTGTCAGCGGACATGACCATCTGTGCGCGGTACTGGGTGCAGGTGCGGTGGATGCCGAGACGATCTTCGACTCGATGGGGACGGCTGAAGTCCTGATCGGGAATTTCCCGCAGCGTGCGCTCACATCCGCCGATTATGCATCCGGGCTTTCCACCGGATGTCATGCCGCCTCCGGCTGGATGTACTGGTTAGGGTCAATGTCCACATCGGGTGGGTCCATAGAATGGATACGTCAACTTTTCAACAACGAAACCTTGACGTATCATGAACTTACAGGACTTTTACAACAGGCCCGTTCGACTCCAACCGGGATTCTGTTTATGCCACATCTCCTCGGCAGCGGCGCACCCCACTCTGACTCCAGAATGCGCGGCGCATGGGTTGGCCTCAAAAGCCA
>JAEZAF010000205.1 GCA_023430545.1 Chloroflexota bacterium | reverse complement strand
GCGATGCTTCAGGGTGATTTAGCGACGGCCCATACCTATTTTGAGGACAGCCTGAAAATACGGCATGAAATCGGGGATCGTCAGGGTGTGTCGCTGAGTGTGAGCAATCTGGGTGTGATCGCGATCTATCAGGGGGATTATGCCTCTGCGGTAAAGTATCTGGAAGACGGTTTGCAGATGACGCGTAAGATCGGCGATCTGAGCGGTGTAGCCTCAACGCTGCTCAACCTGGGCGGCGTGGTGCAGTCACAGGGGGATCTGAAGGCAGCCCGATCGTATTACGAGGAAAGCCTTCAGATCAATCGCCAGATCGGGGATAAGCAGAACATGTCCCTGAGTATGCATAACCTCGCGGTGCTGGCGGATGAGCAGGGGGATGATGCCACAGCGCGAAGCCTGTTTACCGAAAGCCTTGAGATTGCGCGTGAGATTGGCAGCCCTGATGCGATCGTCTATGGCGCGACGGGACTGGTCATTCTGATGTCACAGACGGCTGAACATGAGACTGCCCGTGACTACCTGATCGAGGCTCTGAAAACGGCGCTTGAAATGGAGTCCGCGCCGGTGATGATGTTCGCGCTTCAGGGCGCGGCGCACTGGTCACAGGACCCGGAACAGTCCGCCGCATGGATCGGTTTGATACTGGAAAAGGGCAGCGCCGATCTCAGGGATGATTTCCGCTTTCGCTTACTGATGGAGAAGACGCGCCTCACTCTCGGAGACGAGGCAATGGATGCGGCGATCGAACGGGGCCGCTCACTGGATACGCGCATGGAAGTCGAGTCGCAGTTGGGGGCGTTAGGTTAGGTACAGGGAAGTATCCCACCTGTGTATTCTACACATCGGACAGGACAAACTTTGTCCGCGCTGCTGATGACGACGTTTCTAATCCGCTCCAAGTGACACACAACATCCAAATCATTATGTGAAAACGGGTTTGCGGAATGACTTTGCAAACCCGTTTTTAATTTGCCTAACAGGATAATGCGGTATTCATGAGGATGTTTACGGGGCTTAACAGGAGTTATTCAGTATGACGAATCCAACCCATGAATACGAAGCTGATCTGCATGAGGCGCGGTGGGAACTGCTGACACACATCAATACCCTGACCGATAAACTGATGACCGCGCTGGCTTTTGTCTGGCTCGGCCTGCTGATCATCGACTTCATTCAGGGGCTGACGCCTCTGCTGCAAGCCATCTCCAATATCATCTGGATATTGTTCATCGTTGATTTCGTTATCGAATTCATCATTGCACCCCATAAACGGCAGTATCTGCGGCGCAACTGGCTGACCGCGCTTTCACTCTTACTACCAGCCCTGCGCGTCCTGCGTATCTTCCGGGCGTTCCGCCTGCTGGGTGCATCGCGCACGTTGCGCACAGTGAGCTTTGTGCGGTTGGTCACTAGCCTGAACCGGGGGATGCGTGCGACTGCCAAGACATTAGGGCGGCGCAATGTAGGATTTGTGGTGGCGTTCACCATCGTCGTGACTTTTGCTGGCGCTGCGGCCATGCTGCTGTTTGAGAGTCCACAGTCTCTTTACGAGTCCGGTGTGACAGACCAGATCGACCCGGACGCGGGTTTTCGGAATTATGGCGATGCTGTCTGGTGGACGGCCATGCTGATGACGACACTGGGGTCAGAATATTGGCCACAGACAGCAGAGGGGCGCATCCTGTGCTGGATGCTGTCAATCTACGCATTGGTGGTATTCGGTTACATTACAGCGGCACTCGCCAGCTATTTTATCGGTGTGGACCGCGATCGTCAGGAAGCACCGCCACCACCGATCCCCAGTGACCTCTCTCTTCAGGCGCAGTTGAGCGCGGTGCAAAGTCAGATGCAGATCCTTCTTATACAGCTTGAACAGCGTCCATCTCACCCGGATGCAATCTGATGAAAAACTCAGCCAATTAAAATACGGCTGTTAACTGAACCAGCAACAATCACTCATCAGTTGAGATCAGCGATGAGGAGCACCACCATGGGGATGTTAGACGACAAAGTCGCGTTTATCACAGGGGCGGCCAGCGGCATCGGAGAGGCGACTGCACGCCGCTTCGCGCAGGAAGGGGCTGCCGTCGCGCTGGCTGATGTTCAGAATGAGGATGGCGAAAAGCTGCGCGCCCAGATCGAGAGTCAGGGTGGCAGGGCGATCTACATTGAATGCGATGTCAGCGATGCGGATTCGGTCGAGCGTGCCATCAAGACGACGGTGGAGCAGTTCGGCAAGCTTGATATTGTCTTCGCCAATGCCGGCGTCAACGGCGTGTGGGCACCGGTGGACGAGCTGAAGCCTGACGAATGGGACAAGACGCTGAGCATCAATCTGAAGGGCACCTTCCTCACCGTGCATTACGCCGTCCCACACCTGAAGCGCAACGGAAGCGGGAGTATTATCATCACCAGCAGTGTGAACGGCACGCGCACCTTCTCCAATCCGGGGACCAGCGCCTACAGTACGTCAAAGGCGGGGCAGGCGGCCTTCATGAAGATCATGGCGCTGGAACTTGGGCAGCACAGTATCCGCTGTAATGCGATCTGCCCCGGTTTTGTCGAAACCAGCATCGGGGAACGCACCGAGGAACGAAATATCGAGAAAATCGGCATTGAGATCGAGCTTCCGAAGGGCAGTCCGGCAGTGGATGAAGGCAAGGGTGATCCGTTCGAAGTGGCGGATGCCTGTCTGTTCCTTGCGTCGGACCTGAGCCGTCACGTCTCCGGTATCGAACTCTTCGTGGATGGCGCGGCGTCGCTGCTGCGGTAATCAGGGGCAAATTAGGACACGCAGTTGGTCAAGTCTGATGGTCCCCGCTCTGCACTTATCACGGCTTGATGACCAGAAAGTTGCTGGTGTTATGGCTGAGGCGGGCCAGCACACTTTTGACGAATTTCCCATTATTCTCGGTGGCGATGGCGACCAGATCGTAAGGCTCCGCTTCCAGGGTCTGCTGAAGCCCGTCTTCCAGCAGACCGTTAGTGACGCGGATGCGCCCATGCAGATTCATGCTGGCGAGCATCTGGCCATATTCCATCACATGCGCGGGATGCTCCGGCAGGATGAGGCTGGCGAAGTCACTCATCAGCGGGTTCCCGCGCCGAGGCTCAACCGCAGTCGCCGCTACCAGCAGGGTGATCTGCGCGTCGTAGTGCTGTGCAATCGGGATCACCCAGTCGAGCGTCCGTTTGTCCGGCGTATGGCCGCGAAGCACGTGCAGAATCCGTTTGGGTGGGGAGTAGCTTCCCCGCAGCATCATGATCGAGGTCGAGACATGCGTCAGCAGATCGCTGTGGGTTTTGGGTTCCGTCGTCTGGCAGAGGACCAGCGCCGGACGGGGTTCGCGAATGTGCTCGATAAAGGCTTCAGTGTTTGGGGCTGCGTTCAGGCTCTGTGTGAGGGCCAGCGCGGTGGCGATGCCTTCCCCATAGCTGTAAAGCGCTGATGCGTTGGTTTCATCCAGCGTCCAGCAGACCAGACCTGTGCGCTCGATGTCGTCCTGCGGCTGCCAGACGGTATCCAGTACGCGGCGGATATCGTCAGCGTGGCTGCGGACCGGAATCACTGGCGTCCCTAACGCGGTCTGAATCACCTCGACCACACGGTGATTTTCAGGATAGGCCATTGCAATGGTCACCTGATCGTCGTCTTCGGCGATCGGCAGTGCCAGGTGATAATACGCCAAACGGCGCGGCAGTCGCCGCGCCAGTTCGGGGTCCATCTCGATGTGTGAAAGCGAGAGCAGTGGAAACATGAACATCTAATTCAACGGCAGCAGATGGTAATCTCGCAGCCCTATCCATACCTCATCACCGGGGCGAATCCCCAGCTCGCGAGTGCGATTCAGGTTAACCAGTACCTGTATCGGAGCTTCATAGTCTGGAAGCTGCACGGCCACCCGTTCCGCCGCGCCAGCAAAGGTGATCGACAGCACCTGGCCGTGCCCCAGAATATGACCACGGACATCGGCTTCCTTCAGCCCGATATCGACTGATTCCGGGCGCGTCATCAGGTCCACCATCTGGCCGGAGAAATGCTCAGTCTTCGGTGGGGCCGGGAAGTCCTTGTCACCCAATGAGACCAGTGTACCATTTCGCCGCGCCGGAAGCAGGTTGGTATTGCCCAGAAAGGTGGCGGTAAAACGGTGCTGCGGGTAGCGGTAGAGCTGATCGGGTGTGCCGACTTCGAGGAGGTGGCCGCCGTCGATCACGCCGATGCGGTCCGCCAGTTCGAATGCCTCTTCCTGATCATGTGTCACGAGAATGGCGGTGACGTTCAGCCGCTGTTGAATCTCACGCAGGTTCTGGCGAAGCTGGCTGCGAATCTTGACATCCAGTGCGCCGAACGGTTCATCCAGCAGCAGGACATCCGGCTGCTGTGCCAGCGCCCGCGCCACCGCGACACGCTGCTGCTGTCCACCGGAAAGCTGAGACGGAAGCCGCCTGCCCATGTCGCTCAGGCCGATGAGTTCCAGCAGTTCACGCACACGCTGATCGCGCTGTGCACGCGGCACACGCTGGATCTCCAGCCCGAAGGCGATATTCTGCGCGACCGTCATCTGCTGGAACAGGGAGTAATTCTGAAAAACAAAACCCGTCCCGCGTTTCTGCGGTGGCAGGTGGGTGACATCCCGTCCATTCAGTTCGATGCGGCCACTGTCCAGAGAAGCAAGGCCAGCGATCATCCGAAGCAGTGTGCTTTTACCGCTCCCACTTGGCCCAAGCAGCACAAACAATTCGCCCTGTTCGATCTCAAGCGAGATATCCTTCACCACAACCTGTGGCCCGTAAATCTTTGTCACCTGATCAAGGATGATGGACATCGATTCCCTCTTTCACAACCGACCGGCCTCGCAGCCAGTTCATAATCAATAAAACCAGCACTGAGATCGCACCCAGCAGGATCGCCATGCTGTAGGCGGCAATGTCGTTGCGATCATGAATGGAACGAAAAATATAAATCGTAGCGGTCTCGGTCACACCCTGCACACCGCCACCTGCCACGGCGACCGCGCCGAATTCACCCAGCGACCGCGCCAGTGTCAGGACGATACCGTAAAAAATAGCATGTCGGATGGCCGGAAAGATGATCCGGCGGAAGACCAGCCAGCGGCTGGCCCCTAAGGTGTAGGCCGCTTCTTCCTGCTCGATGGTGAGCGATGCCAGCACGGGCATGACTTCACGGATCACAAACGGCAGCGAGACGAATACAGTGACCAGCAGCATCCCCGGCAGCGAAAAGGCGATCTGGATCGGTAAATCCTTCAGCCAGCCCTGCCGACCGAAGAAGACAATAATCACGAAGCCGACGATCACAGGTGAAATCACAAACGGCAGATCGACCAGCGCATTGATCAACCGCTTGCCGGGAAACTGATGACGCACCAGCACCCATGCGCTGATCACGCCGAGTACGACATTGATGATCGATGCGAGAATCGCCAGAAAAAACGTCAGGCGCAGGGCATTCAGGGCATCGGGTGTGGTAATGGCAGCCCACACCGCGCCGAGTCCTTCAGCCAGTGCCTCGCTGAAGATTGCGATCAGCGGCGCGACCAGTAATACGGCGGCATAAGCGACGGCGAGTAAAACCATACCTGCCTGTGTCCATGAACGAATGGGCTGCTCACGCATGCTGACGCCTCCTCATAAAACTGTCGGCAAGCAGCGTGGTGACGAGCGCGATCAGCAGCAGCACCAGTGACACGGCGCTGGCGGCGGGCAGATTGCCGCCCTCCACCTGACCGTAGATATAGACGGTCGCGACCTGGGTTTTCATCGGGATGTTGCCTGCGACAATCGCCAGTGAGCCGAATTCACCCAGCGCTCGTGCAAAGCTCAGCATGCCGCCCGTGACCATCGCAGGCAGAATGGCGGGCAGCACAATCCGGCGGAAGGTCGTCCATTTGGAAGCGCCTAAAGTATGTGCCGCCTCTTCCTGATTCAGATCCAGTTTTGCCAGTACCGGCTGTACCGCCCGGATCACGAACGGATAGCTGATAAACATCAGCGCCAGTACGATCCCTGGTGGGGCGAACAGAATGCGGATGCCCATGTTCTTCTGAAGAAAGCTGCCGATCACGGTCTGCGGGCCGTAGAGCAGCACCAGCATCACACCGGTCACCAGCGTGGGGATGGCGAAGGGCAGGTCGATGATGGTATCGAGCAGGCGCTTGCCGGGGAAACGGTAATGGACAAGGACGTAGGCGGTCAGTGTCCCCATGAGGGTGTTGATGACGGCCATCAGCGCTGCTGTCCACACGCTGAGCCAGATGGCACTGGCCGCGACTGGCTGGCTGATGGTCCCCCAGAAGATGTCCCAGCCGTTACGCAGTCCCTCAAAGGCGATAATCAGGACTGGCGCGGCCACCAATACCAGCAGATACGTGAGCGCAGCAGCACGAAGCCCCCAGGCTCCAAATGGAACCTGGGGGTTGAGCTGAGCGCCTTCTGCGGCTGATCGGTTGGATCGACCTGATCGAAGTGCGGCTTCAGCCATAGGGTTACTCCTGTGCTTCGGCAATTGCCTGGGCGAAAATGGTGTTCTCACTGAAGAAGTTCGCACCGACTTCGTCCCATCCGCCGAAATCAAAGATGGTGAAGATGTCGGCGACCGGCGGGAAGATCGTCTCGTCCAGTTGGCCTTCTGCCCAGAACTCGACTGGTTCTGCTTCTTCGGTTGTGGCCGCTTCCTCAGTCGCTGCGGATTCTTCACCTTCAACGGCGGTATCAGGATTGGTGAGCGACTTCAACACGGGCGGACGATAGCCCTTCGATGCGAAGATGGCCTGTGCTTCCGGTGTGTACAGGAACTGGACGAAGGCCTCAGCCGCCTCACGTACGCCGTGCGTATCAGCGTAAGCATCGACCACGGCGACCGGGTTTTCGATCAGAATGGTCGAAGAGGGATAGACGATTTCGTACTCGTCGCCAGCGGCAATGCCTGCGTAATATTCGTTTTCGTAGGTGAGCAGCACATCACCGATGCCGTTACTGTAGGTAATGACGCTCTCACGTGCGCCGGGGTCCAGCACACTGACATTGCTGAGCAGATCCACGAGGAACTGATACGCGCCAGCCTCATTTGCTTCGTAGCCGGCGACCTGTCCGCGATAGGCCGCCCCGTAGGCCGCCATCACGTTCCACTGTGCGCCGCCGCTGGTGGCCGGATCAGGGGTGAGGATCTCGACACCGTCTTTCGCCAGATCTGCCCAGTCCTGAATACCGAGCGGGTTGCCGGGACGCACTACGAAGGTAACCAGCGAGGTGCTGATCATCCCGTTGTAGTCATTGTTTTGCCAGTCGTGGGTGATCAGACCGGCATCCACCAGACGGGTGACATCGCGTTCCAGTGACAGCGCGACGATGTCGGCTTCAAAGCCACCCGCCACAGCGCGTGACTGTGCGCCGGAACCCAGATATGACTCCTGAAAGTTGACCTGCTGCCCGGTCTGTTCCAGCCAGTAGGCCTGAAACAGCGGGATAATCTCGACGTAAGCTTCGCGGGGGGTGGTATAGGCGGCCAAAGTCAGGGTAATGGAGTCTTCCTGAGCCTGTGCAACACCAAAAGTAAGCAGTAAGAGCAGAATAGTCACTAATTTACGCATCATTGTCCGTCCCTTTTTGCGTCTTAAATCTGACGAGAAGCATAACGGGCGGTGGTGACGGGCGTAGTTATGAGGTGGTTACAGATTGGTCACAAAATCAGGTGTTTTTACCAGCCTGCCGCATCAGGGCATAACCGATCCCGGGAATCGCCTCGATGAAGACCTCACTGGTCTCGGTCTCCATCTTGCGGCGCAGGCGATAGACAAGCTGCTTGAGCATCGCTTTATCACCACCGCCCGGCCCCCACACGCGGTCGATCAGGGTGGAGGTGTGGACGACCTGTTCGCTGTTGAGGACGAGCGTCTCCATCAGTTTGAACTCAAGCTGCGTAAGCTGTACTGGTTCCTGATCGGGTTGTGACAGGGTATGACGCTCCGAATTGAGCGCCACACCAGCGAATACAAGCTGCTTTGGCAGGGAGTCCCGTCCGGTGCGGCGCAGGACGGCCTGTGCCCGTGCGACAAGCTGTGCGGGGCTGAAAGGTTTCGTTATATAGTCATCTGCACCCATGCCCAGCCCCTTGACGACATCTTCATCGCCGTCGCGCACTGTCAGCATGATGATGGGTGTATCTGAGGTGGTGCGGATCTCGCGGCAGACGGTGAGGCCATCCTTGCGCGGCAGTTCCAGATCCAGCACCACGATTGATGGGGCATCGGTGTGGAAACGTTCCAGCGCGGTGACGCCATCATAGGCCAGCAGCACTTCAAAACCGGCGCGGCGCAGTGTGAACGAGATCACATCCGCCAGCACCAGATCATCATCAACGACCAATACTTTCATGTGACAATACCTTATTTATGGGAAGCGTGAACCAGAAAATCGAGCCTTGTTCATCCCGCGCATCCACCCCCACCTGACCGCCATGCGCTTCGATGATGGCTTTCACGACGGCCAGCCCGAGACCACTGCTGTATTCCGACGGGGTATTGCCTTCCAAACGCACAAACTGGCGAAAGATGCTCTCGCGCTGGTCCGGCGGGACACCCTGTCCACGATCTTCTACCGCCATGTACAGCACCTCGCCACGGTCTTCAATGCGAAGGTTAATCGGGCTGTGCATTGGGCTGTACTTGCTGGCGTTGGACAGCAGATTGACCAGCACCTGCGCCAGTCGGGTGGAGTCGGCTTCCAGTTCGGGCAGTACAAACGGCTGATCCAGTGTCAGGGTCTGGTGGCGGCGGTTCAGGAACGGCTGTACCAGCCGCAGCGCGTCACTCAGGACCTGATTCAACTGCACTGACTGGCGGCGCAGTGAAAAATGACTCGCTTCGATCTTACTGCTTTCCAGCAGATTATCAATCAGGTTCTGCAGACTGGATATACTCAGATACAGTGAATTCAGTAGTTCGTCCAGCTCCGCCATTGAGAGATAGCGGGCGTTTTCCAGCAGCAGTTCAATCGAGACCTTCATCCCGGCCAGCGGTGTGCGGAACTCGTGCGAAACATGTGCGAGGAAGTAGGTCTGAAGGCTGCGTCGCTGCGTCTCTTCGGTAATGTCGTGCAGGACGACGGTGGTCTGTCCGGCCTCGGACTGACGGGCGCGGGTGATCGTAATGGTGATCTGTTCACCGGTGGCGGTGCGCATCAGGGCGCTGCGACGTCCGCCTTCCGGCGGGACGAAATCGCTGAAACGTCCTTCTTCTGCCATCGGCAGCAGGGTATCGACCGGCTGGCCGATGGCGTCGGCGGGCTTCATCCGGAAGATGCGACCGGCCCCCTCACTGAAGAAGACCACCTCACCGCGTGCATCCAGCGTGACAATCCCCTCAGTCACGGATTGAATCAGCGCTTCTGACCACTCTTTGGCCTCAGACAATTCCTTGAGCGTATGCTGCAACCGGGCGCGGCTGCGTTCGAGGATCTCCGCCAGTGTGTGGATTTCAGGGGTTCTGGCTGGGCTGACAATCGGCGTCGAGAGGTTGCCCCGGCCCATTTCGCGGGCGGCGGCGGTCAGCTTCCACAGTGGGCGGATACGGCTTCCAACATACAGCCCACCTCCAAGCGAGACTACCAGCGCGACGCCCAGAGTGGTGACCATCAGCACACCGATGATCTCACCTTCGGCGGCCAGCAGGCCGGTGACAGGCAGCATCACTTCGACTGTAGCTGGGGTAGGGCTGCCGGCTGCCTCCAGCGGGAAGGTGTCGCTGTAGTAGAGATGACCGTCGGAGCCAGTCTGTAAGCCTCTGGTCAGTACAGCGGACGGGTGAAACTGATAGCGGAAGCCCGTCTGCTGCTGGAGCCGGTCCCCGAAGTGATCATCCAGTCGGATACTGCCGGTGACCGTCCCCAGATCGACGACGGGCGCGGTGAACGAAAGCAGCATGTTTTCACTGTCGGTGTCTGCCAGCGGCGTCCCGGCAAGCCAGTTTCCGGTCGGGTCGGTAACGTAAAGCTGATCCAGTGGAGTATTGGCGCGAAATTCTTCCAGATAGGGCTGAAGTTCATCCAGCGCCTGCTCCTGCATCAGCCGGTTCAGGGTAGGACGTTCAGCGGCCAGCGTGACGGTGCTTTCAAGCTGGCTCTGCTCGAATTTCAGAATGGCCTGACTGTAATCCAGTGCTTCGTGCAGGCGCTGATCAAGCTGTGAGGTCAGTTCGCCCCGGATGAGGGCATAGGCAGGGACAATGGCGGAGATCGCCGCAATGACGATGAAAATTGCGAGGATGAGGGTGATTTGCCGTGTCAGATTCATTGTAGATGTCAGGTTCATGTGATCAGCATGGATATACGTGCGTTCATGTTAATTTCAGTGACCGGGACCGATGGTTTTGACGCATGATATTGGAAGATTGTACCCGGCTGCGTGAGAGGTGAATAAGATTGGATAGATTTTGGTGGATTTACGATCAGATTTCGGTTTGTGCTAACGACTGAAGCAGATCAGCCATCAGCGTCGCAAGGGAGAGTGTTTTACCTTCTGCCAGCAGATGCGCATATCGCTCGGAACCCAGTTCTGACTCAAGCTGCGCGTAGAACTGTGTATCGAACAGGCTCGGCTGAAGATAGACAAGATGGTCTTCCAGCAGACCAGCCCAGATGGCGGCCTGTTCGATGTCCTGCGGGTATTTCCAGACAACCGCCGCCGCCAGTGCCTTGGTCATAAACTGCGGTGTGGCGAGGATCTGCGCGCTTTCAAGTGCTTCGCGCAGGCGTTGGCGTGCCAGATCGGTTTCACCGCGCTTCATGTAGAGGATGACCAGATCATGCGCGATTTCGCACACCCTCAGCAGATAATGTGCATCCCGGGCGATCGACAGGCCGGTTTCCAGGTGATGTGCCGCAGTGGCATCATCTCCCATCATATAGCGTGCCTGACCGAGACCATGCCAGCCATTGGCCCGGCTGGAAGGTGCGGATGATACAGCCTGTGCAGCGTCCAGCCCTTCTTCATAATGGGTACAGGCAGCTTCGAGTTTACCGAGGCGTTTTTCGGCATTTGCCAGGCTGAAGAGTGCTGGCGGCAGAAAACGCGAGACGCCATAGGCCCGTAATTTAGATACCGCAAGCTGGGCATGCTCCTCGGCTTTCATCACGTTATTCATCGCCAGATGCACCCCGCTGAGCGACATGTGGGCATCAAGCACGGATAACTCATTACTGAGAGCCATCCCGTTTTCGAGATAGCGCGTATAGCCTTCATACGCCTGCTGATACTGCCCGCGCACATTCGCTACCCGTCCCAGTGCCAGCCAGACCTGACCGAGTTCACCACTGACAGGACAGGCCTGCAGCAGTGTGAGGCTTTCCGTCAGATATTCGTGCGCTTCGTCGTATCTGCCGCCGACAAAGGCCGCAGCCCCCAGCAGGAAGCTGGCACGACCCAGATTGAATTTGCGGCTGGATGCATATCCGGCACGCTGGGTATGATTCTGCCCATGCTGGCGAAGCTGCTGCGCATACCACTCGGCCTGATCGGGCTTTTCAAGGGTGAGGCTCATGTAGCTGAGACGGTAGAGCAGGGTAAAGATCGCCTGGTGATCGTAGACGGCCAACGCTGCCTCATACGCCTGCTGAAGCCACGCGAACTGCTCCCCCGGGCTGAGCATCACCAGCAGAACGGACGAGGTCTCTTCAGCAAAGGCAATGCACAAGGCCGCACGCTCGGACGCCGATGGCTTCTCCTGCCATGCGGCAGACCATGCCTGCCAGCGTCGAATCTGCTCCCAATCCTGGCGCACCGTGCGCATCCAGTAATCCCGGTTTTCGCGTCCACAGGGCAGACTGCTGGCGGCCTGCCGGATGATCGCGGCGTAATGACGAGCGAGTCGATGTTCGATGTCTTCGAGTGAGCGTTCTGCGATCATGCTGGTTTGCTGGTTTCTTGTCAGGTTGCCGGGTTTCCAAACTGTGTTTCGAGCAGAGAGCGTGCGTGCAGGACCAGCAGCGCGTGCATCTGGAAGCGTCCGCCGCCGACCGGTTCGAGCAGACCGCGATTGACCAGTGTTCGGGCCGTAGCGCGTGCTTCTGGTACACCCCATGCGGCGCTCATCGCAGCCAGATCGAAGGTCGCCGGTTTAGGGACAAACAGGCCGAGCAGGGCAAAACGGCTGCGCGTCTCTTCATCGAGGATGTCGGTGCTGCGTTTCAGCAGCGTCGCGACGGTGGGCGAGGTGTCGCGCTCGACGCCGAGCATATCACTGGGTGGCTGCGCCATCAGCAGACTGGCACCGGCGCGAAGCTCTGCGAGAAGATCACCGATGCCCCAGCCAAAGCGTGCTTCTGATTGCAGCAGGCGTCCGGCAACGTGAATCGCCAGCGGCAGTCCCTCAAGGTCACGGACGAGTTCCTGCGTCTCCTGCGGATACTGGGCCACCGTTTCAGGTGCCAGCCGCGCCAGCAGTTCAAGCCCGGCGGCTTCGGTCAGTACAGGCAGGCGGTAGACGCGATCCGCTGTGGAGGCCAGTGCGCTGGCGACATCATTCAGGCGGCTGGTCATGATCATGGCGCACCACTGGCCGCCCACTCGAAATGGGGCGGCATGTTCCGTTTTCCAGACATCATCCACCAGCAGCAGCACGCGCTTCTCGCGCAGGACAGCCGTAATCTGTGTGCTGATCTCCTCCGGTCGGCGCGGGCGTCCAACGTGGCTGAGGCCGACCGCATCGGCCCAGATCGAGATCTCGCTGAGCAGGTCAGGATTTTCGCCGAGTGAAGTCCACAGTACACCGTCAGGATAGCGCTGGCTGACTTGGGTATCATGGGCGATAAGCGCGGTCAGTGTGCTTTTCCCGACGCCCGGCCATCCCTGAATCACCACCGTCGGGTGGATGTGCGCTTTTTCATGTGCTTGCTCATGTGATTGCTCGCCGCTTTGCGCTCCGTCATTCAGCGCCTGCCTGATATCGTGCAGTGCGCCTTCGCGTCCAAAGACCAGCGGCGGCAGCGGCGGCAGGATGCTGACAAAAGCTGCGCTGTTCGCTTTTTCGACTGTGATACCAGACAGTTTGCTGGAAAGCCGGTTCTCCTGAATCGACCGGTAGAGGCGGGTGGTCTCCTCTTCCGGGATGGTCGCCAGCTCTTCATCCAGAAGCTGGACACAGCGCTCGTACTGATGCAGCGCCTCGGAGCGCTGGCCGTTGGCGGTGAGCACACGCATCAGCAGACGGTGCGCCGGTTCGTGCAGCTCATCCAGTGACAGCCAGCGGCGGGTGTAGTCGATGGCCTGTGTCCAGTGCGCCTGTGCTGCCTGATGCTGCGCCAGCCGCCGCAGGATGCCGATCATCTCGCGCCGCACTGACTGGGACTGGATGAACTGCCAATCGCTGTATTCGGGGTTATTTTCCAGATAAAAGCCTGAAAGAAAATCAGCGGTATAGAGCTGTGCAGCCTGCTGATACTGTGCGGCACAGTCGTCACACAGGGTTTCCGCGTCGTGCTGATGTTTTCCGGCTTCGCGGATGAGTGAAAGGAAGGTCTGTACGTCAACCCAGACCTGATCACGATTGAGGGCCAGCGTCTTGCGGTCAACCTCGATCCATTTGAACGGAAATGGCGCGTTGAGCGCATACAGCGCACTCCGGAAGGCGGTCCGCGCCCGCTCGTCATCCAGCTCCGGCCAGAGTAAGCCCGCAACGACATCTCGGCTGACCTGCTGCTCGGTCAGTGCCAGATAAGCCGCCAGTGCCAGTGACTTTCGCCGTTCGAGTTTGACCACCGTCCCCTGATACTCTAACCGAGGAGTACCGAACAGATAGAGTCGCAAGGCCTTCATGTCCAGTTCCTTTGTGACGTACTGCATTAAGGATCACTTCATGATGAAAACCCCATTATAACGCGAACTTGATTTCAGTTTTGGAAGCACTGGCGGCCATGCAGGAAAAGGTTGAAGCAGTCGCAGAGGAGAAAAGGGGAAGTCAGGGATAGAGGCGCGTTGATCGCAGGCTCTCTATCCCCATAAGGAGGCGCTCGTGTCGAGCTTACTGTGACACGACGCTGAACTGGATGGTCGTCGGAGTCCCGAAGCGGCCCTGCCGTGTGATCGGGATAGCGGTCAGCCGGTAACTGCCGGGGCGTGGTCCACGCGGCCAGTCGAAATAAATCGGGCCGAAGTTGCCGAACAGCAGATATTCCGGCGTCAGGTCTGTAAAGAGAAAGAACTGTTCGCCTTGCAGGATAAAGAGCACCAGACCGACATCCGCAGGCTGCGTATCCGCGCGGATGCTCAGTCGTCTGCCATCGACGCTCAGGTTGATAACATCGTGATTCACCAGCGGACGGATCTCACGATTTCGGCGGCTGTCCACCAGTGTAAAGCCGGTGATGCCCTGGGCTGGAGTCGGTGTAAAAGTCGGCGTTGTTTCAGGTGTGACTTCTGGCGTAATTTCCGCCGTGCCGGTCGCCGTCGGCGGGAGGTCAGTTGGCGTACTGGTCGCCGTTGGCGGGATGT
>JAEZAF010000132.1 GCA_023430545.1 Chloroflexota bacterium | reverse complement strand
GTACCAAAACACACATCTGGAGCATGAAATCGCACAGCAGCCTGAGGTCCTGCAGCGTTTACTGGATCTGGAAACCGGTCATGTGAAGCAGATTGCCGACGCAATCCGCGCCTTTGACCCTGTCTATGTCTATATCGCGGCACGCGGCACCTCGGATAATGCCGCCCGGTATGCCCAGTATCTGATGGGCATCTACTGTCGGCTGGCGGTGGGGCTGGCGTCGCCATCGATTCACACACTGTATGAAGTCGCCCCTAATCTGTCGCGGGCACTGGTGATCGGCATCTCACAGTCAGGACGGGCTGCGGATGTCAATCAGGTGCTGGCAGACGCCAAAGCACAGGGCGCGCTGACGCTGAGCATTACCAACGACGCCGATTCACTGCTGGCACAGACGGCACATCATCACATCCCGCTCCATGCCGAACGCGAGATCAGCGTGGCGGCGACCAAGACCTATACGGCTGAACTGGCGGCGGTCGCGATGCTGGTGGCGGCGCTGGCCGATGACGATGAGTTACACCAGACCCTTCAGACACTGCCCGATCTGGTCTCTGAAACGCTGTCGATGAGTTCCAGCATCGAAAACTGGACCGAGCGCTATCGCTATATCAGCTCGTTTGCGTCGATCGGACGCGGCTTCAACTACTGCACGGCCTTCGAGATCAGCCTGAAGGTCAAGGAGCTGTGCTATGTCACCGGGCATGGCTACAGCGAAGCCGACTTCCTGCACGGGCCAATCGCACAGGTACAGCCCGGATTCCCGGTCGTGGTGGTCGCACCAGAGGGGAAGACACTCGGTGTGATGCGTGAAGCCCTGCAAAAGCTGCACGAACGTCAGGCGGAAGCGCTGGTGATCTCGAACGACGAGTCGGCCTTTGCGACCGCGCATCAGCGCATCCTCATCCCACAGATGCCGGAATGGATCAGCCCGATTCCGGCGGTGATCCCCGGCCAGATGTTCGCCATGTATCTGGCAATGGCAAAAGGCCACAACGTCGATCAGCCGCGTGGGCTGACGAAAGTCACGGTCACACGGTAAGGGCTGCGGTTTTAACCTCACCTCTCAATCCCCTCTCTGGCAAACACGTTTGCATGGAGAGGGGACTTAAAGCACCGTTATGCACCGCGCATAACCGTAAGGGCTGGATTCTTCCGGCCCTGAAAAATACCCGATCAGGCTGTGAGATCGGCCAGACGATCGACATAATCCGCCAGCACAGCGAAGGTCTGCTCGACGGCTTCCGGTGTGCGCATATCTACTCCAGCCCTCTCCAGCGCCTCCGCCGGATAGACAGAACTGCCGGTGCTCAGGAACTTCAGATAGCGGTCCGCAGCGCCGGGCGTGCCTTCCAGAATGCGACCGGCCAGTGCGTGCGCGGCGGCAATGCCAGTCGCATACTTGTAGACGTAGAAGTTACGATACAGGTGGATGAACTGCGCCCACGTGATACCGACACGCTCACGGTCCACATGCATCTCACTGCCGTAGCCCTCGTTGAAGAGATCGGCCATGAGTTCGATCATATCATCAGCGGCGACTCCTTCCCCACGCTCCACCCGTTCGTGGATTTCAAGCTCGAAGCGTGACAGTGTCGGCATGATGAAGAAGTAACGATGAAGGTTGTTCATCGCCTCTTCGATCACGGCAAGCTGAAAACTCAGATCAGCGTTGGTTTTGAACAGATGCGAACGCACCATCACCTGATTGAAGTTCGACGCGACCTCCGCCAGAAACAGCGAGTAATCGCTGTAGACGAACGGCTGATCGCGCCATGTATAGTACGAATGCATCGAGTGGCCCAGTTCGTGGCTCAGCATACTCATCACGCTCAGGCTGTTGTCATAGTTCATCATCATGAAGGGATGCGTGCCGTAGCTTCCATAAGAGAACCCACGCGCCCCTTTACCCTGAGCAGGGTACACATCAATCCAGCGATCCTGTAAGCAGCCCTGACGCAGCACGCTGACATACTCGTCACCCAGCGGTCCCATCCCCTCGCAGATCCAGTCCACGGCCTGCTCATACGATACCACCGGCTTCTGATCGGTCAGTGGTGCCCAAATGTCATACGGGTGCAGGGTCTCGACGCCGAGTGCCCTGCGGCGCACCGCCCAGTATCTGTGCCACGTTGGGATATGCTTCCTGTAGGTCGCGATCAGGTTGTAATAGACCTCGGTCGGGATGTTATCAACGGACAGCGCGGCTTCCAGCGATGAGGCATAACGGCGGGCACGGGCGTAGAAGACATCACGCTTGACCGACGCCAGATAGTTGCTGGCGAGGGTGTTTTTCATCGCCAGATAGCCATCCTGATAGGCTTCCCACGCCGTGCGACGTGTTTCACGATCCTGACTTTCCAGCAGTGCATCGATATTGCGCTGAGACAGCCCGATCTGCTCACCGCTGCTGGTCGTCACTTTGCCGAACTTCAGATCGGTATTGACCAGCAGTACTTCAGTGGCATCAACCTGTGCGAAAGGCTCATCCGCCAGCGCGAGAATCGCTTCAACCTCAGCAGAGCGTACATGTGGCTGCTGGCGGAAGAGATCGCTGAAGTAATGTTTGTAAATACTCAGGCGCGGTTCGCTGCGCACCCAGTCCATGACTGTCGCTTCGCCCAGTGCGAGGATCTCCGGCTGGGCGAAAGCCGTCAATGCACTGAAGCGGCTGTCCAGCGCCGCAGACTGGCCTACCATCCCGACCGCAGTCTGACTGGTAAGATCGATCATCTGTGTCATGCGTGCATAAAATGACAGGACCCCTATCCGCTGTGCCAGCGAATTCGAGGTTTCCAGCCAGTCAGCAAGCACCTGGGCCTTGTTGAGGTTTCCCTGATAGGTAGGAAGTACCGTCAACGCATCGGAAACAGAGGCAAGCTCCGCCGCCCAGTCTTCATCGGATGCGAACACACTTTCAGCGTTCCAGGTGTATTCCCTGGGGATCTGGCTGCGCAGCGGGATTTCCGCCTGAGATGTGACCATGTGCCTGCCTTCATCGTTTATACAGATATGTCAGATCAGGCTGTGAGATCGGCCAGACGATCGACATAATCCGCCAGCACAGCGAAGGTCTGCTCGACGGCTTCCGGTGTGCGCATATCCACCCCGGCCATCTCCAGCGTGTTCGCCGCGTAGACCGAACTGCCCGCGCTCAGGAACTTCAGATAGCGATCGGCAGCGCCGGGAGTACCGTTCAGAATGCGACCGGCCAGCGCGTGCGCGGCGGAAATCCCGGTGGCGTACTGGAAGACGTAGAAGTTGCGGTACAGGTGGCCGAACTGCGCCCACGTGATGCCGACACGCTCGCGGTCTACATGCATCTCACTGCCGTAGCCCTCGCTGAAGAGATCGGCCATCAGCTCGATCATATCGTCAGCGGTGACACCTTCCCCACGCTCGATCCGTTCATGGACTTCCAGCTCGAAGCGCGACAGTGTCGGCATGATGAAGAAGTAACGGTGGATATTGTTCATCGCCTCTTCGATCACAGCGATCTGGAAGTTCGGGTCATCGTTGGTCTTAAACAGGTTGGCCCGGACCATCGCCTGATTGAAGTTCGACGCGACTTCCGCCAGGAACAGCGGATAGTCGCTGTAAGCGAACGGCTGATTGTGCTGTGTGTAATATGAGTGCATCGAGTGGCCGAGTTCATGCGCCAGTGTACTCATCGCGCTCAGGCCGTTGTCGTAGCTCATCAGGATGAACGGATAGGTATCGTAAGTGCCGTAGGAAAACGCGCCGGAGGTCTTGGCCTGATTGGGATAAATATCCACCCAGCGATCCTGTAGGCAGCCCTGACGCAGCGCACTGACATACTCATCGCCCAGCGGCCCCATCCCCTCGCAGATCCAGTCCACGGCCTGCTCATACGAGACCACCGGCTTCTGCTCGGTCAGCGGTGCCCAGATGTCATACGGGTGCAGCGTCTCGACGCCGAGCGCCTTGCGACGAACCGCCCAGTATCTGTGCCATGTCGGGATATGCTTCTTATACGTCTCAATCAGGTTGTAATAGACTTCGGTCGGGATGTTATCCGTAAACAATGCGGCTTCCAGCGAGGACGCATAGCGGCGGGTGCGGGCGTAGAAGACATCACGTTTGACCGACGCCAGATAGTTGCTGGCGAGCGTGTTCTTCATCGCCAGATAGCCATCCTGATAGGCTTCCCAAGCTGTTCGGCGCGCTTCACGGTCCGGTTCTTCCATGAAGGTGTCGATATTGCCCTGCGACAGCTCGATCTGCTCACCGCTGCTGGTCGTCACCTTGCCGAACTTCAGATCGGCGGCGGTCAGCATCTCTTCGGTGTTGTCGATCTGCGAGAAGGGTTCACCGGCCATCGCCAGCACCTCTTCGACTTCACCGGAACGTACATGCTGCTGCTGCCGGAAGAGGTCGCTGAAATAGTGCTCGTAAGCGCTGAGGCGCGGTTCACTGCGCACCCACTCCATGACCGTCGATTCGCCTAATGCGAGGATCTCCGGCTGGGCGAAGGCCAGCGACGCCCCCAAACGGCTGGCGAATGACATCGCCTGCCCGGACATACTGCCCGCAGCCTGATTGGACGTCTCGACCGCCTGCGACATACGGGCGTAGAAAACGAGGTTGTACATCCGGCGCACCAGCCCCTCGGATGTCTCCAGCCAGTCGGCCAGTGCGGCGGCGCTGTTCAGATTGCCCTGAAAAGGTGTGAGTGTCGGCAGCGCATCGGAGACCGCTTTGAGTTCCTCGGCCCACGCTTCGGGCGATGGATAGACACTTTCGGCATTCCAGGTGTGTTCTTTCGCGATCTGGCTGCGCGGTGGGACTGCCGCCTGTGATGTGACCATGAGCCTTTTCCTTCTGTCTGATGTAAGGGCGATACGATGTTATACGCTGAAGGGTGGTATTGTAGCTCAAAATCGGGGTGTGAGGATATAAGGCGCGTGCCCTGTACTCAAAGCACATATGGGGAACAATCCAGCCTCTAAGATAGGCAGGTGGGACGGCACGGCGATGCTGGTTTCATCACCGGCCGTCCCCCGCAATCATGTCACTGATGAAAAGCGTCAGGCGCGCTTTAATCGACTTCGCCGGTCTGGATGACCTGCTTCAGATAGAGGGCGCTGTCCTTCGGCGTGCGTTCCTGGGTCTCATAATTCACATGGACGATGCCGAAGCGCTTGTCATAGCCTTCCGCCCATTCGAAGTTGTCCATGAAGCTCCAGACGAAGTAGCCCTTGACCGGCGCGCCCTGCTCGATGGCGGCATCGACGGCCTTGAAGTGCTGACGCAGATACTCCACGCGCTGCGGATCGTGGACGACACCGTTTTCCGGGGCAGGATCATCGAAGGCCGCGCCATTTTCGGTGATGTAGATCTCATTTGGCTGATATTCACGGCTGACGCGGGTCAGCAGATTGGTCAGGCCTTCCGGGTAGATTTCCCAGTCCATCGCGGTGAACTGTGCATCCTGTGATCTGACCGGCGAGAAACGCAGCGGGGATGAATCATCCCACTGGACGATGCTGCGCGTGTAGTAGTTGATGCCGAGGAAGTCCATCGGCTCGGCGGCGGATTTGACCTCATCGAGGTCGATGCCTTCCAGCGCAGAGGCCAGCGGTGCGAACATATCTTCCGGATACTCACCCTTAAACACCGGATCGAGGAACCAGCGGTTAGTCATACCATCATAGATGCGCAGGGCTTCCTGATCGGCAGCGGAGTCGCTTTTCGCCGTGCCGGGGGTCAGGTTGAGCGTGGTACCAGCGGGGACACCGGGGCAGTTGGTGCGGATGATGCGCATGGCCTCACCGTGCGCGAGGTTCAACTGATGTGCCACCATGAAGGCGGTCGAGGCGTCCCGAATGCCGGGGGCATGAACGCCCCACAGATTGCCCAGAATGGAGACACACCACGGCTCGTTGAGCGTAATCCAGCTCCTGATGCGGTCACCAAGACGGCGGGTGATCAGCTCGGTGTATTCGGCGAACCACTTCGGGCTGTCAGGGTTGGCCCATCCCCCCTGATCCTGAAGTGCCTGCGGTAAGTCCCAGTGATAGAGCGTGGCATACGGCTG
Organism: Chloroflexota bacterium; assembly: GCA_023430545.1. Taxonomy (GTDB): domain Bacteria; phylum Chloroflexota; class Anaerolineae; order Aggregatilineales; family Phototrophicaceae; genus JAEZAF01. The sequence goes on along the minus strand of JAEZAF010000132.1, from coordinate 15,710 downwards.
GATCTTGTGTGCCAGCAGTTCATCCACCAGCCGGTCGTAGAAATCGAGGCCAGCCTCGTTGGTCGCGCCGGTCCCCTGCGGGATGACACGCGGCCATGCAATTGAAAAGCGATAGGCATTGATGCCGATGTCCGACATCAGCGCCACATCTTCCTTATAACGATGCAGATGATCACAGGCGACATCGCCGGTATCGCCGTTTTTCACTTTGCCTGGGGTATGCGAAAAGCGATCCCAGATCGACTCGCCGCGTCCTTCGGTCAGGCCGCCGCCCTCGATCTGATAGCTGGCGGTCGCGGTTCCCCACAGAAAATCCTTTGGAATAGCCATTTCAATTCTCTTTCGTTGAACGTTCACATTTAAAAAATCTGATCTGATGAAAACTCATCAGATCGTTTTGCTCACGATTGCAGCGGGTGGGCACAGACCGATCAGGCCACCCACATATCCCACGCAAACAGCGCCGTCTGCATCGACAGCAGCATCACGCTGGCGGTGGTCCATACGCGGTCGAAGACGGTGCTGCGTCCGCACTGGCTCAGGAAGATATACAGCGCAGGCACCGCCAGCGCGTATCGGATCAGGCTCTGCGGCCAGCCGGTGGTGATGGGCAGCACCAGCGCCGCCAGACTGAATAACGCGATCACCGGATAGCGCCGCGCTGTAAACAGGCAGGCGATGCCCGTAATCACGACAGCCGCGATCTCCAGCAGGTAATAGACACGCCTGGGCAGGAATTCGCCGCTGATGATCTGCTCGAAGGCGTACTGCCATCCTTCCAGCATCAGACGGAAGTTGAACAGCTCGCGCCCAAACCACTGTTCCTCGACAATCGTGAACTCGCGCCCTAACGCCTGCTGCCAGATCAGATAAGCGGCGATGGGCAGGATGATCGCGACAATACCGAGCGCCAGCGTCCGCAGTTCGCGCCGTGAGTCTGATGATGCATCCGGCGCAGTCTCGCTGGCGTCAGCAGAGCGGCGACCACCGCCTGTCCGTGCGCGGATGGTGGTCCAGTCGAGTGTGGTCAGCAGCGACAGTGCCAGCGGGATAATCAGCAGCAGTCCGATGGAGCGCGTCCAGGTCGCCAGCGCCGCCAGCACACCCGCCAGCAGCAGCCGACGACGGCGCATCAGCGCGAGGCTGCCAAAGGCCAGCCCGACAAACAGCCCCTCGGTATAGACAGTCGCAAAGAAGAAGCTGGTCGGGAAAATCAGCAGATAGAAAGCCGTGCGGATGCCACCTGCATCACCGAGTTCGTCACGGGTGATGTCATACAGCGCGACCATCGCGGCCAGCGTCCCCAACAGTGAGAGGATCACACCAGCTAATGTGGCGCTGGCGATGGGCGTCAGGCCGAGGATGCTCAACGGGACGGCGAGTACACGCATGGCAAAGGGATACAGCGGGAAGAAGGCATAGGTCAGTGAATAGCTGGCACCAGAGCGCGTGCGCATGCTGTGCGTCTGCTCATCCCCGTATCCGCCAACGGCAATCCCCAGATAATACTCGGAGTCAAATGAGACCTGCCGGTTCATAAACGGCTCTATCAGATAGATCCAGTCGCGCTGACTGGTGCGCAGAGTCTCAGCGTCGGACCAGATGGTGGCATAATCCGGGCGATCCGGCTGAAAGCGGTTCGTGACCAGTGTCTGAAAACCGATGATGATCGCTGCCCATGCGATCCAGATCAGGGCGATGGTACGGAAACTGCGAAGCATTCGAAGTCAAATCCGGTGGACGGCCAGATGGCAAGGTAAAAGTCAGGGCATGGCGACGACACATCATCTGTCGCCATGCCCTGAACAGACGTTTCAGGATGGGATGATATAGAGCGTAATCGACTGCCCCGGAACGGTGATACTGTCGCCGATAGTTTCCGCGTCGATCTGCTCGGCATTGTGCTCGACATCGAAGCGCCAGACATCCGTGTCACCGCCGGGGGTAAAGCCGGTCAGCTCCAGCGGTTTGGTGACTTCGTCATCGCCCATATTGACCACCATCAGCGTGAGAGCGCCATCATCGTTCAGTGCGGCGTAAACCGAGACCAGCGGGTCCTCTGATTCCGCCGAGACCAACTGATTACCGAACTGGCTGTAAAGCTGATAGGTGTAATAGGTTGGGCGCACCTCATAGCGGTCGATCAGGCCGAAGGCGCGGTCCGGTGTGCTGTAGAACTCGAAGTAAGTGACAAGATGCACCTGATTGCGGATCAAACGGCCAAGCACATCCGCGAACCAGATGGCATGGAAGAACGAGTCCGATGAGGCTTCGCCACCGAGGGTGTTATTCCAGTGCGAGTTGATCTCGGTAATGGCGACCGGCTTGTCTTCCCCGGTGACGGTGTTCACACGTTCGCGCAGGAACGGGATGATCGTATCCCATTCGGCGCTGTTGGCGCGCAGATCGTCGATGCTGGTCGGCTGATTGTTCTGCGGGAAGGGATAGCGATGCACCGAGACGATATCCACCAGATCACCGTTGGCCTTCAGGAATTCGTCCAGCCAGTCCTTACCGTTGGCATCCTTCGGATTGGCCTCAGCGCTTCCCGGATACTGGCTCAGGTCCGGCCCGATCAGCGTGATGTCGGGATCGACTTCCAGCATGGCTTCGGCGATCGCACGCCATTCCGTGTTGAGGTCTTCGACCGTGTAGTCCACAGGGTACAGGTTCGGCTCGTTGCCGATGAACCAGTAATCGACATCGTATTCCTTCTCGATGTTGGCATAACGCACCATCTCGGCAGCTTTTTCAGGACTGCCACCGTACAGCCGCACCTGAATGGACGGTTCACAGCCGATCACGTTGCAGACGATCATGAACATATCGACATCAAATGGAGCCACATCGCGGCCATCTTCATCATAGGCCGCGCCGCCGGGGAAGCGGATAAAGTGAACGCCAGACTCCTTGGCTGGATCGAACTGGGCAGCGGGAAGCGAGGCATACGCGCCGTAATTCGCGCCGAGGACGTAGGGCGAGACCTCACCCAGCACTTCACTGGCATCGACCCGCAGCGGTGCGTCTGCGGCATCTTCCTGTGCGGTGATCAGGGCGGCAGAGAATATAAAGAAAAGAAGCGCGAGGAAGAACTTTTTTATCATTATTTTTCCCTTTGCGATGATTGTAAAAGGGGCAGATTGTTCGTCTGCCCCCTGTCTGATCTTTTGACGCTACTCTGACAAATACTGGTCATACAGCCGGACGAGGTGTCCGGTGGGGTCCTGATAGTATTCCTCAGGCGTAATATCGAGGTCGAGGCGGCGCACGCCTTCGGTTTTCACGGTGGGTTTGGTGGCCGCAAAGCGTTTGATGACTTCGGCGTGCGGCTTCAGCGATCCATCCGGGCGGACAAGGCCAAAGTGACGTTCGTGCTTTGCGCCAGTGTCTTCGATGGGAGGTTTGTCCCACAGATCAGTGGTGTAATCGGCAAAGCACCACAGCAGCGAACCGGTCGCGCCGACTTCTACCAGCCTGGGCAGCACGGCTTCGATATAGGCGGCGAAATCCTCTTCAGACGCCATGAACTGCGTGCGCGGTTCACCGTAGGCCGTCCATTCCCACACTTCCGACGGCTGACCGGGCAGATTGGTGCAGCCGCCCCACTCTTCCATCAGCGTCGGCTTGCCGGACAGTGCCGTGACCATCGCGCAGGTATAGGGCACGAGATCCGGGTCAAGGTTGTGCTTCGACCAGGGCAGATACATCGGGTAGGCATGCATCACGGCGACATCGGTTTCGCCGAACACGTCATGAATGCGCAGGCCGTTATCCTGATGCAGGCTGGCGACATGCAGACCGCAGGTCACCGGATGGTCAGGGTCAATCGACTTGATAAGCTGTACCGCCTCGTGCACCCATGCCTTGCCCTCCGCCGCGCTGTGCGGGATGGCGAACAGGTCTGGCTCGTTGCCGAGATTCCACATCCAGATGGCCGGATGCGATTTCAGCTCGGTGACGACGGTGCGCAGCAGCAGACGCGCCGCATCCAGTGCCACCGGATCATGAAACATATTGCGGTAGAGGCTGTCCACGACTTCGCCACCGCTGACGACCTGCTTCACCCAGTACGAGGGCGGTGGGACATCTTTCGCCAGCAGCCAGCGCGGGGCCCAATTGGGGCCGCTCATGTGACCGGTGAAGAAGGTGACATCGAGGCCCAGGTTATGCTCCGCCGCGATGTCGCAAACGGTCCTCAGGTTTTGCAGGCATTCCTGCGACACGGTATCCGGCGTCGGCTGAAAGTCGTCCCAGAGCAGGAAGATGCGGACGACATTCATGCCGATTTCCTGCAGCAGTGCAAATTCTTCGCGAACTTCACTGGCGTCGAAATCCGACCACCAGTACATCGCCTTACGGCGGGGCCAGTAATTGACCCCTAAAACAAACGGATCAGCCATTGAATTTACTTATCGACTCCGGTGACGACCACACCCTGAATAAAGAAGCGCTGCGCAATGAAAAACAGGATCAGCGGCAGGGCCATCGCCATCAGCGAGGTCGCCTGCACCAGTTCCGGACGCGGGCCGTACTGATAGTTGAAGACCTGCACGCCGACCGAGATCGGGATCAGCTCTGGCTGGCCCTGCAGGTAAAGCAGCGGGCCGAAGAAGTCACGGATGGCGAAGACAAAGTGGAACAGCGCCACGGCGACAATCGCCGGAAGCGACTGCGGGACGATGACGCGTGTCAGGATCTGGAAAGGATTCGCGCCGTCGATGATGGCCGCTTCGTCCAGTTCTTTCGGCAGCGTCATGAAGAACTGGCGCAGCAGGAAGACGTTATAGGCATTGGCGAAGAAGTGCGGCACGATCAGCGGCAGCCATGAGCCGGTCCAGCCGATAGCGGCGAAGAAGGCATAGGTTGGGATCAGGGTCACCTGACCGGGCAGGATGATCGTGCCGATCAGGATGATGAACATGATATTCTTGCCGGGGATCGGGAAGCGGGCGAAGGCATACGCCACTGCAATGCTGGAGAGCAGCGTACCGATCATCCCGCCGATGGCGATCACCATCGTATTACGGAACAGACGCGGGAAGTTGATCAGATTCCATGCTTCAGTGTAATTCTCGAAACGCGGCTGAATGGAACTGACAGCTTCCAGACCACGCCAGTTTCCTTCCCATGTGATCATGCCTGCATCGGGGTTGGCCGGGTCGATAAACTCACTGGTCTGACGGCCTTTCTTGATCAGGGCCAGTTCACGCACGCTGCCGTCCTCGAAGGGGACCTTCAGCACGTCGTAGTCCTTGCCTTCATAGGCAAACTTCTCCGGTGCCAGCGGCCAGATGGGGCCATCGGCACTGGCGACAATCATGTCCTGACTCTTGACCGACATCAGCGCCATATTGCCGAACGGCAGCAGGAAGATCATCGCGGCGATAAAGGCGATCAGTGTGACAATGGCCTTCAGCGCGAACTTACGTAGCTGGATGCTGTAGAAAGGTGAGGTGTTGATATGTTGAGCCTGATGGGTTGTTTGGGTTGCATTTACGGCAGCCATCGTTATTCTCCACTTGCGTAATACACCCAGCGGCGCGAGGTGACGAACAGGATGACGGTCAGCAGCAGCGCGATGATGAAGATCAGCCAGGCCTGTGCCGAACCATATCCCATATCGAAGAAAGTGAACGCCGTCTTATAAAGATGCATATTGTAGAAGTAGGCCGAATTGCCCGGCTGCCCTGTCCCACGGGTGACAATGTAGGGGACATCGAAGTACTGCATCAGGCCGATAACGCTCAGCACCAGATTGTAGAAGATCACCGGCGAGATCATTGGAACCGTGATGCTGCGGAACTTGCGCCATGCACCAGCGCCGTCCACGTCGGCGGCTTCATAAAGTTCGGTGGGGACACCCTGCATCGTCGCCAGCATGGTCAGCATGGCGTTACCGACGCCCCAGATGCCCATGAAGATGAAGCCGATCAAAATGGTGTTTGAATCCCCTAACCAGTTGGGCGGATTCTGAATGCCGATAATACGCAGGAGGCGGTTCAGCCAGCCGGTCTGACCATTGAGGAAGCTCTGCCAGATGAAAATGGTGGAGACAACCGGCACCATGTAGGTCATGTAGAACAGGGTGCGCCAGATGCGTGTGCCGATCAGATACTTTGAATTGAGCAGCGCGGCGAGCGCCAGCGGCAGGATGATCCCAATCGGGACAGCGATCAGCGCAAATCTCAGGGTAACGCTGAGTGCAGTCAGAAGCAGTGGGTCGTTGAAGAGCTTCTGCCAGTTGCGAAGCCCAACGAACTGCATGGCCTGCGGATTACCGAGGTTGAAGTCGGTAAAGCTGAAATAGAGCGACGCGATAATTGGTGCTGCCGTGAATACGGTAAAACCAATCAGCCAGGGCGAAAGGAAGACCCACCCCCAGAGCTTCTGTGCGCGCATGAGTGAGGATTTCTGGCGCGTCTGCTTTGCAGGGACGGGGGTAGGGGCCGCACGGGGTTGCTCCACGGCAGTCATAGTATAGCTCCTCTAAACACATCTAACGAAATATAAACCAGGTTTTCTCAGGAAGACTTTTAATAAAACTGCGGTAATAAGTCATTATTGTTTACATTATCGCATGAAGGAGAGGCAATCTCCGTAAAGACAGCCTCTCCTGTGTTGCCTGCTGGATCGTCAGCGCACTGACGTCAGCATACTGACGGGTTTACTCTACTTCGTCCACAATCGACTGCAGATCTGCTTCGAGTGTGTCGAGTTCAGCAGCCACATCGACATCGACGCCGGTGTCACCGGTCAGCAGGGTGAAGAACGTACCGATACGGTCGGTGCCCTTCTGCCAGTTCGGGAAGTTGGCTTCGTGGTGCAGCGGACCCGGGTTGTTGTAGGCGAGGCTCTCGACTGCAACATTCCAGTTGATGTCCCACGGATAGCGTTCCATCTTACGGTCGATGTCTGCCTGCTGGTAGTCGGGGTGAGCCGGGAACGCGCCGTAAACGGTGGTGAGTGCGGGGGCGGCGTCGGTCAGCAGGTAGGTCAGAACGGTGAAAGCTGCTTCAGGATTGGCGGTGTCCTTGTGAACGCGGAAGGTGTCTGCGTCGGTCGCCACATGGTATTCACCGTCGAAGGACTTCGGAACCACACCGAGATCCCATTCGAAGTTGCCCACGCTGCCGTCGAGGCAGCAGGTGTACCACAGCGGGACAATCGACATCGCCAGGTTACCGGAAGCGAAGACGTTACCGGTGCCAAACAGTTCGCTCTGGCTGTAGGTATTGTTCGGGACAAAGTTTTCGGTCCAGATGGCGTCATACAGCCACTGGGTACCTTCACGCCATTCTTCCGGAAGTGAAACGGTACCAGCTTCTGCATCGTAGAAGGATGCGGGCTGGAAGTCGGTCCAGATCAGGCGGAGCAGTGCCCACTGGAAGTTCAGACCGAACTGAACGACGTTTTCGGCATCGAAATCTTCAGAGGTGGCGTCATTGCCTTCAGCGTCCACGGTCAGGATCTTGGCGATCTCGGCCACGGTTTCGTAGTTCCACTCGACTTCGGTGCCATCGGGCATCACGTACATTTCGTCGAACGACTGCGGCGGGTAGTTCAGGCCGGCTTCGTCGAACAGGTCACGGTTGAAGTAGGTCACGCTGGGGTACACGGCGAACGGGATACCGAGCAGTGCGCCTTCTTCGTTGCGATACAGGTCAACCAGAGCGGGATCGAAGATGCTCAGGTCGAAACCGGTGGAGTCCACCAGCGGCTGCAGGTCCAGCCACTGATCGGCGAAGGCATTGGAACCACCAACACCGACCGGCCCGATGATGTCCGGGGGGGTGCCCGCGGCGATCAGGGTGCTGAGGGTGTCGCGGGAGGTTTCGAAGCTGGCACCGATATTCAGGACCAGTTCGATCTCATCCTGAGAAGCGTTGAATTCTTCAACGATCTGATTCTGGGTGTCGATCTGTTCCTGCTGGGTACCGGTACCGAGACCGACGAACCAGGTGACAGTCACGCGCTCCTGAGCGCTGACACCCGAGATGACAAGCGTCATCAAAAGGGAAAAAACGAGCAGCTTAATAAGATTGATTTTACGGTTCATGTGGCTTTATATCCTTTGTTGTGAACCATTGATGCGAGCAATTACTGGTCGAACAATGTAGAGATGTCAAAACTCTCGCTATAAACTTCCTCCTTGTTCGGCTGGCCGCCACAGGTATCACGAATCATCAGTGATGTTGGCAGCAGGACATGTTTGGGAGTGGTGATACGACCTTCAAGCGTGTTGATAAGGATTTCAGCGGCGACCATCCCCTTCAGGTGGATGGGCTGCCGCACGGTCGTCAATTGAGGAACAGTATCGGTCGCGGTCGGTAGATCATCAAAGCCGACCACGGCGATGTCATCCGGGATGCCGCAGCCAGAGGCTTGCAGCGCCTGTACCACACCGACCGCCATCTGGTCACTGGCGACGAAAATGGCATCCGGCTGATTAGGCAGCAGTTGAAGCGTCGCGTCGTACGCCCCAAGCCGGTGGAAGGAGCCGTTGACGATCAGATGCTCGTCAATCGGCAGGTCGTGCGCTTCCAGTGCCTGACGATAGCCTTCAAGCCGCTGAAGCGCATCGGTATTGATGGTGGCACCATGTACGGTGGCGATCCGCCGCCGACCGAGGCCAACCAGATACGAAACCGCATCAAATGCAGCCTGACGGTTATCGACACTGACGTAGCTGATATGATCCAGCACGTCATCATCAGGGCGCTCGACCATCACAAACGTTGTGAACATATTCAGCAGGTCGGGGACGATCTGGCTGCCGATTTCAGCAGAGATCAGCACTAACCCGTCGATCCAGCGGCTTTTCAGGACACGGTTGCTGAAGCGATCGGCATCGAGCTGCGTCTCGCCCATCCATAACAGCATGCCGTAATCGTACTTGTTGACTGCGTCGCTGATCCCGCGCATCAGAGTGGGAAAGTAGAAGGTGTCGTCAAAGGCAAAGCCGGGGATGTGAGGGATAACGGCTCCGATGACCTGCGAACGCTGTGTAACGAGCATACGCGCTGCCGGGTTAGGCGCGTAGCCGTTGGCCTCAATGACCTCAAGCACACGGCTGCGGGTCTTGGCCTTCACATTCGGGTCGTTATTGATCACCCGCGAAACGGTTGATCGTGAAACGCCCGCTTTCTTCGCAACATCTTCCAATTTCATTAAAAAGCTTCTCTAATGCGCTCGAATTTCTATTCAAAACGTTTTGGGAGCGCTCCCAATTTATTGGGGTTTAAGTTAGCTCTTATTTACGGCGTTGTCAAGAATTTCTTAGAAATTTACGTCTCAAACGAATTTGTTATGTGGGGACCGAACAAAGGAGGCGAGTGATGCGCCTACCGCATCAATTCACCTCCTGCCAGTACATGAACTATATCGGGATCGCGCTACCAGACCTTACCGCGTGCGGCGACGTTCCAGACATGCTCGACCTGTTCGCCGCGAATGCCGAAAAGCTGGTCGTGCAGGTTGACCGCCACGCAGACATGCATCGGGATAACGTGCACCACTTCGCCAATATCCGGGCGGTCGTCGCATGCGCTGAAATCGACAAAGCCGTGTTCTTCGTTCAGTTGATAGATCTGCGCTTCAGGATACTCCACGATGTGACCATACAGGTTATTCACACGGTCACTGGAGAGAGTCTTGCTGCCTGCGTCGAGGATGCCGCGATCCTCTTCCGGTCGGCTGACCACGGTGGTGGCGATGGTCAGGGCGCAGTCTTCCGGTTTGGCCCAGCCCAGCAGCACCGTCACCCAGTCGTTGAAGATATACGTCCCGACGCGCAGTTCGGTCAGCTCCGGGATCTGATCGGCGACGAGGGCGGCACCCGTCCCACCGCCGCTGACGATATCCACCCCGATTCCGGCACGGTTGAGGTAATCGAGGGCTTCCTGAATGATCGGGCGGGTTTCCACATTACTGGGATAAGCCATGATCCCGGCGAAGTGCAGGCGCTCTTCACCTTCGATGCGCTGCGCAATCTGGACGACTTCGTGCGGTTGCGCGCCGGTGCGACGGATCGGCGTCGCCAGTTCAATCAGCACGCGGATCGTCGGGTCATCCTTGCTGGCGGCTTCCGCCAGCCCTGCCACCACATTGAGATGATCGACCGTCACGGTGATGCGGTTATACAGGGCAAGATCAGCCAGCCGCGCCGTTTTCTTCGCGCCGACGACATTATACGGAAGCTGAATATCATTGAAGCCTGCCGCAGCGAAGACCGCCGCTTCGGAGGTCTTCTGGCAGGCGATGCCCACCGCCCCGGCCTGAAGCTGCATCCGGGCGATTTCCGGCGTCTTATGTGTCTTGATATGCGGACGGAACGCCAGCCCAAGCGCATCGCAGCGGGCCTGCATCCGCTGGATGTTGGCTTCCATGCGGTCAAGATCGATTAGCAGCGACGGTGTCTCGATCTCGCTGACATGGCTGCCCGGTTGAGGCGGTTCGAAAAGTTGGGAAAGCGGCTGTTTCTGCATGGCGGTCTGTCCATTTGGTAGCAATTACATTCAGCAGTGGTCTCATGCCGGGGGTGAGGTTCACTACACCCTCTCACATCAACTAGCGTACCGCGCCGTGGTGAGATTATCAAATGCACTCAGCGGGACGATCATTTGCAGGCTTTCCGAGGACAGCACTTCTGCCACATAACCTTCAGCGCCGCTGTGGGTGCGGACACGCCACCAGGTGAATCCGCTGCCCTGCACCGGCCCTTCCAATACCGTGACCGGCGTGCCATCCGCCAGTCGTGTAAGGACATTACCATCCGCTGTGGACAGGATTTCTGGTGTCCTCCGCAGCATGATCGTATCCCCGGCAGAGGAGTTGATCACGGCTTCAGTGCCGGGTGCAAGTTCAAGCAGGCTCGGCGGACGTTCGGGCACCGGTGGCACCGGGAAGGTCTCGGCAGGCGGTGGATTGCCCTGCGCATCGCACGGTGTCAGACGGAACTGGACACGCTGCGTGCAGTTCAGGGACGGGACATAGCGATTCTGGAAGGTCCACACCAGCACGCCGTCGATGCTCGGCAGCAGACGCCACAGGCGCACTGTGCTGTCGGTCAGACCAGTGAGGATGGTATCGGCAAACTCGCTGAACTCGAGGCTCTGAAAACTGATCGGATCATCACTGTCGAGGGTGTAGCGCCGCACTTCAAAGCCGGACGCCATATCCCACAGGCGCACGGTCGCATCGGCTGATGCCGACAGCAGGCTGCTGCCATCCGGACTGAAGGCCATCCCGACCACCGCCCGGTTATGCCCGGTGAAGCTGGCGACCGACTGATCCTGATCCATCCGCCACAGGCTAATCGGGCCATTGATACCGCCAATCGCGATCAGTGTGTTATCAGCGCTGATGGCGACGGCACGCACCTCGACCCCCAGACGCGGGAAACGCTTCACCGGATCACCGCTGGCGGTATCCCATACGGTGACGCATTCGTCCGCGCCGCCAGTGAGCAGCAGTGAGCCATCTGTGCTCAGCACCAGCGTGTTAATCGTTGTCACTGTCGGCGCATTATCGTCTGCCTGCGGGCAGGGGATTGCCGTAAAGGTCCGCACACGCTGGCCGTCAGCCGCATCCCATAATGACGGGCCGCCGCGTTCACCACCGATCACAAACTGCGTGCTCTCCGGCAGAAAGCGCACGCGGTTGATTGTCCCATTACCGGGTTCCAGGGTGAACAGCGCCGCACCAGACGCGACGTCCCAGACGATCACACGCTCATCTGCCCCACCGGAAACCGCAAGGCTGCCATCATCACTCAGATCGACGCCGTTGATCTGCCCCTCATGGCCGAGCATCTCCTGCATCGTCAGGCCGCTTTCGGTATCCCACAAGCGCAGTGTGCCATCAAACCCACCGGAGAGAATCGTGCGGTCACCGGGGCCATACACGGCGACCACGCCCCGCGTCCCGCTGACGTTGTGGCCGGTGAAATCGCGTACAATCTCCGCACGGCGCAGATCCCACACCCGCAGGGTGCGGTCACGCGAACCGGAGATCAGCCGAGAGCCATCCGGGTTGAAGGCCAGCGTCAGCAGGCTGTCAGTATGCTCGGTGAACTGTGTCAGCGGGGTACGGCTGGCGAGATCCCACAGGACGATACTGTTATCAGCATTGGCCGCGCCGGTGGCGAACAGCGTCCCATCCGGGCTGACGACGACATTCAGGATCTCGGCGGTGTGGATATTGGCCGTCTCAAATTCGACCAGCGGCGTCACGACGCCCTGACTGCCCTGTGCCCGAATCTGGCCGACATCGTACAGCAGCAGCGGCGGAGCGGCGCTCGGTTCGCGGCGGAGCGCAACGAGAAGCTGTAAACCATCCGGTGTGAAGGCGACCGCGCTGACGCCAACACTATGACCCACACGGGCAATCGATGATCCCTGTGCAATCGAGAGATCCCACAGGCGCAGGCTGTTATCCCATGAGCCGGTCACAAATACGTCATTATTGGTCGGATGAAAGGCGACGGCTGCGATGCTGTCGGTATGGCCGATGAGTTCGGCACGGCGTTCGCGGCTGGCGACATCCCAGACATAAAGCGTACCGTTGGCCGAGGCCGTCACCAGACGGCTGTCATCCGGGCTGAAGGCCATCGCATTGATCTGTCCCTGCTGGGACAGCTCTCCGACCTGCTCGCCGGTGGCGGTATCCCACAGGGTAATGCGACCATTATTCGATCCGGAGGCGATCAGGGTCCCGGCGTGATTGGCGACTGCCGAGATCACACGGCTGCCCTGTGTGAAAAAGGTGCGGGCCTGTGCGCCGGTATTCGCATCCCACAGGATCAGCGCCCCATTGCGGCTGGTGCTGCTGGAGCCTGTCAGGATATAGCGATCTCCGGCGACATAGGTTGCGGCATTGATATAGCCTTCGAAATCGGGGATCAGACGGCGTGTGCCGGGGGCATACGCCACATTCGACAGGGTGAGACGCGTCTGCGGCGGCGGATCTTCGGTGATCAGCGCGGCTTCAACCGCCAGTGCGACCGCCAGTTCACGGTCACCGTCCGAGAGCGCCCGTTCGCCGCTGGCCGCCAGCGCAAAACTACGCGACTCCAGCGCGTTGAGTTCAGCCAGCCGCTGCTGTTCCGCTGCTTCGAGTGCGTTCGCCTCGGCCTGAAGTGCATTGGCTTCGGCCCGCTGACGTTCGCTGATGGCGACAAAGGTCAGGCCCACGGCGACCAGCAGAAACACCACCAGCACGACGGCAAAGGCCCGCAGTCGGTTGGCCGCCCGCCGCTGCAAGGTGATCTCGCGCTCAAGCTGCTGCTGACGGTCGGCATCACGGCGCGAACGCTCTTCGATGCTGGCCTGAATAAAATCTTCCTGAAGATCGCTTGAGTCGGCATCCTGAAGCCAGAGTTCCGCACGGGTCAGGCGATTGCCAACCAGCAGATAAGCGACATCACGGTTCGCCAGATTCCAGTCCGTCGCCGCCTTGAGCAGTTCGCTGCCGAAGCGCAGTTCTTCCAGATTTTCGTCGATCCAGCCCCGGAAGCGTGCCCATTCGCGGATCAGCGCTTCATGGCTGACTTCCAGCCATGTGACCGGCGGCGTGGTCGGCACATCATCACTGGGCTTGATCTCACGGCTGGCGACCAGCAGACGCGACTGCGCGGCGGTCATCAGGTCGATGATCTCCTGCACGGCGCTCTGCGCCACACCGCGAAAGTTCAGGTCTTCACGGGCCACCCGCCGCCGTGTGGCTTCTCCGCTTTCGTTGACTTCGACCAGCCGCAGCAGCACGCGCCGCATGATATCCTGCTGGGCGGCGTTGAGACGCTGATAGACCTCTTCAGCGTGGCCGGCCAGCGCCTTCTGGACGCCACCGATGGCGTCATAAGCGGCAGTCGTCAGATAGCGTCCCTCGCGCCGTTCGTACAGCGCGTTGAGTGCGTACTGAAGCAGCGGCAGCGATCCCGGCTGGCGGCGCACATCTTCCAGAATGCGATCCACCAGCCCGTCTTCGTACACCAGCCCGACTGCCCTCGCTGGTCCTTCAATGGTCCGCAGCAGGTTGGCGGTCGTCATCTCGGTGACGATCAGCAGATTCTCCTGCTCGAACAGTTCCGCCCACAGTGGATAGCGCCCCAGCCGGTCGAAGAAATCGGCACGCATGGTGATGATGATCTGCACCCGCCCTTCAGGGGAAGTAGCGGCATCATACAGCAGGTCGATAAACGCCTGACGCTCGAACTCACCGGCGCGGGTGAAGACCTCTTCGAACTGATCCACCACCAGTACCAGCCGCACATCGGGTGGCGTGTCCTGTAACAGCAGATCGGCATAGGCATCGAGGCTGACGGGATCAACACGCAGGCGGGCGGCGATATCTTCTGTGTGGAAATCATCCCCCAGCAGCGGCGACAGACGAGTCGCCAGCGCTTCCAGTGGATCAGGGCCGGGGGTCAGAATGGCGAAGCGCCACGTCTCGGATTGAGGCAGTTTGCCAGCGCGAAGCTGCGGGATCACACCGGCGCGGACCAGCGAGCTTTTACCACTGCCACTGGCCCCGACAATCGCCAGAAAACGCGCCCCCCGCAGCCGCTGGAGGTTGTTCAGCGCCTTGCGGACCAGTTCCTCGCGCCCGAAGAAGAAGCGCGAGTCGGTCTGCTGGAAGGCTTCCAGCCCTTTAAACGGGTTCGGGATTTTGGCCGGATCGACTTCATCATAGGCACCGACGCCGCGCTTGCCCGGAAGTGAGTCCAGCAGTTCGCGGAAAGCGGCCTCGTAGCGGGTGTCAAAGCGGATGAAATGCACATTCGCCAGCCAGTTAAGTTCCGGGCTGGCTTCGATCTGCGGCAGCGCTTCGACCACCATCACCGGGATAATCAGCTTGTTGAGTTCGCGTGCGGTCTGGACTTCAAGCTGCACCCACTGGCTCTCGACCGCGTCCGGGGACAGCAGCACCAGCACGATCTCCGACCGGCGGATACCGCGAAAGATCTCTTCCTTCCACAGTTCCCCGGCGTGAATCTGCCGGAAGTCGATCCACACATCCAGACCCGCGTCGCTCAGGTCACGGGCAATGCGCTCGGCGAAGGTCTTATTACGGCGGGAATAGGACACAAAGACGCGGTTCATGGGCAGGGTCGCTCAAAATATGGACGCTTTGCGGGCTGAGGACATCGCTCAACGCCGGCCTGAAGCACTGAAAGCGGTTCAGACCGGCATGTCCCTCAGGTTCATCATAATCCTTCAGCGCACCGTGGACTCAACGCCAGCCTGACGATCAGACAACGATCGACATCAGACAGAGATCACACCACGCTGAAAGATGACAGCAGATTAAATTCTAACCGAAATCGGGGTTTTTGGGCATCACCCCAGAGTACGGGGTGGGCAGGACAGGCAGCATATGCAGCAACTTAAGCCATTTTACATGTTGAAGCAGGTGTAAATCAGGCCACTGATGCCCCCATCCTATCCTTCCCCCACTCGGCAAAACTTCGTTTTGCATTCCGAGGGAAGGACTTTTTTGTGTATGAGTGGGTTCTTTCCCCTTCCCTCGGAGCGAACGACGGATGCGCTTGCCGTCGGCAGCGAGTGGGGGAAGGGGCCGGGGGATGGTTTTCAAAGGTAGGTATATGAAAAATGAGACAAAGGCAGTAGGTTTTATTTACCACAACAAAATCTACAGGAGTTCCTTTGTCTCATCAGGTCTCATTAAAACGCTTGGAAGCAGAAATCGCAAGT
>JAEZAF010000078.1 GCA_023430545.1 Chloroflexota bacterium | reverse complement strand
CGTTAAGGGATATTTGAAAATCGGTTACGAGCGCGAACAGGGCGACATTACAGTCAATGCGGCCCTGTCCGATGATCTGACACTTTTCAGGTTACGCTCTAGAACGCGTTCGACAGCATCATCAGCGGGATGATGGCGCCGAGTGCCGCCCCTGCCAGCACCTGAGCCAGCGTGTGCCGCTTGAGCTTCAGACGGGCCGCGCCGACCAGCACAATAAACGGTGCCGTGATAATCACCGCCGCGCCACCAAACAGAAATCCGAGCGCGACCACTGCCCCTGTCACGCTCATGGCGTGCAGGCTGATCTGCCAGACCATGGTAATGACCGCCATAATGCCCATCTGAATCAGACTGAACAGCGCGAACATCGGCAGCACGGAAGGCGCACCCATGAGGCGCAGCGTCCACCATGCGATGGTCGTACAGATCAGCGAGACGACAAAGGGACGAATGCGCTGCTGACGCACCTGCATGTGGATGTCGGTGATCTTGCCGCGTCTGACCATCATCGCGATATAGATGACGGGCAGCACACAGATCAGTGTGATATAGACCAGCGCCCAGGTAATCGCATGCCCAGCGGTTGGGGCCTGACTGAATGCGACTGGAAAGGCCAGCGCCCCCCAGATCACCGGCGGGCTGAGCAGGTCTGAGACCAGACGCGCCCATGCAGCACCAGTACTTTCGAAATAATGGCGGCGAATTTGCGTTTTGGTTTTCGATACCGTAGTGCGAGCTAAGGACATGCGACCTCACATTAATGCTTGTCAGCAGGGACTTCAGCAGACTCCGCTACTATAGCACAGTGACAATTAAATGTACGTAAAGAGTCAGAAGAATGTTCAAATCTGAAATACTCATCAGCGAATCTCTGGCTGCTAATCTTGCAGCTACACAGATATGTTAGAGTCGGTGACATCAGTGAAGTACAGGTATTGTGATGATCAAAAATCGTAGTGCGTTAATTGCTGGTCTTATCCTGTTTGTGATTGCGGCGATTGCCCTGGTCACAGTGGTGATTTTACCCATCTTGGGCAATTCAGGTGCGGCTGAAAGCAGCTTCCTCTGGATGTCAGGGCTGGTTTAGGGCCTGTTTGAAAATTGATTATGGGTGCGGACGGGGCGCCATTGCAAGCAATGCGGTCGTGTCCCTACATGGCGCATAAATGCGCGGTACGTATTTTGTAGGGCCAACGCCGAACATGCCTGCATGTCGTTGTCCCTGCAAATATGTGTGTCAAGTAAGGCTCCCAAAGGCGGGGCCTTTTCCTGATCCTGATCACATCAGTTCTGTGTACCGGTCGGTCAGGTGATGGCGCTGGCGAAGGGCTTCGAAGCGCTGGTCGATCTGGCGGCGGGTGGTGTCGTTAAATTCCAGCCGCATATCATAGGCGTCTTCATTGTTGTCGCGATAATAGCGTGCCTTGGTGGAGTAAATCCTGAAGCCGTGTTTGTGATACAGATTCTGCGCGACGGTATTGGTGACACGCACTTCCAGCACGATAAATCCGGCCCCCATCCGCGCTGAACGGCGCATCATGGCGACCAGTGCCAGCTCGCCATAACCCTGACCACGATAATCCGGGTGGCTGGCGATGGTGCTGATATGGGCTTCGTCGATCATACGCCACAAGCCACCATAGGCCACCAGCAGATGGATCTGAGGTGGGGGCGGCGGCATGAGAGGGCGCAGGCGCTGAAGCCATCCACGCGGGTTGTGAAGTGCCGGGGTATCGTCGCGACGGGCGGCGGTTTCCTGCTGGCTGAGCCGCCGCTGCTGGACGGTCTGCTCCGGATGGCTGAACAGGCTGCCGATGCGCGATTTGCCGTGACCGTTTCCGCCGTTTTGACCGCCATCGTTTGGGCTACCATTAGCAGACGTGCCATTCTGTACACCGTTCTGCGTACCATGATGACCATTCTGATGAGGGCCATCCGGCTGATAATCGATCACCAGCATGTAACTGTTGTGCGATTCGCTGACCTCATAGGCATAGGTACGCGCCGACCACGGTGTGGAAAACGCCTGCTGATCGATTGCCACAACCTGCGGAATATCGTCCAGTGTCATCGGACGCAGTGTCAGGCTCATCCCTCGGGTTCCTCCAGCTCATTCAGGCCAGCCTGATCAGGCCGTATGGACAGATCACCCTGATCGGGCAGACCCGTCAGGTCAGCGAGTTCGGTCATGCTGTCCTGTGCCTGAGATTTTGCATCATCTGACTTTGAGGCGCGTTTGGGCGGCTGTGTCTCTTCACTCTGAAGATAGATCGGTACCACCCGTGACGCCTGATATTCGCGGTTCGCATCCTCTGATGCGGCGAGGCGATCCCATGCGATCTGCGCCAGATAACCTGCACGGCGGACACGGTGCGCCGCCGGGACAATCGTCAGCGGGACACCCTGCGCCTGTGCCGACTTCAGGCTTTCCTGCCCTTCGGCGTCGATCTCGCCGGTGACAAAGGCGGGGCCGTCGATATGCTCCGGCAGACTTTCCCAGCGGACAATACGCGGCTCGGTGCGGCTGGTCCATTCGCCTTTGCGCCAGCGGTAAGACCGGACGATCACACGCCCACGCCCGGCCTGCACCGCGACGACCAGTCCGCCGCCGCTCTGATAATACGGCTGTGATGCGGCCAGCGTGTCCAGCGTGGTGACGCCGACCAGCGGCACTTTAAGCGCGGTCGCGAAGCCCTTTGCCAGCGCGATGCCGATGCGCAGCCCGGTATACGATCCAGGGCCTGTGGAGACGGCCAGCGCGGTCAGCGCATCCATTTCGATCTCGGCCCGTTCCATCAGGTGATAGACCGCCGGGGCAAGCTGTTCCGTGTGCTGGTTTAGCGACTGCCAGGTCTGTTCGGCAAGGATCTCGACGCCGTCATAGAGGGCGATACTCACAAAGCGGGTGGCCGTGTCAATTGCAAGCAGCATAGGAGGTTCTTTTTTATTCAGCAGATGCTTTTGTCAGAATGTCAGGATCAGGTGATGCAGATTGTACTGCGTCGATGACCGGATTACAGCGGACGAGCGCAGTCACTGCTTTTCTCTCATTGATTTATCAGCCGGTCAGACGCCGAAAGCGATTTCGCGAAATCGCTGCACGAGGTCTTCATAGCGCTTGCCCCGTCCTTCGACGATCAGATTGCGGCGTCCGGTATCCAGTACGCGGAGCTGTACCCACAGGTGATCGTGCGGCAGGGCCGATTCGATGCGCTCCGGCCATTCGATCACCAGAATACGTTTGGCGCTGAGGATGTCATCGAAGCCGATGCCGTCGAGATCATCGACGCCTTCCAGCCGATAGGCGTCCATGTGACACAGGCGCATCTTGTCCTTGTCGCGGCGGTACTCGTTGACCAGATTATAAGTCGGGCTGGTCAGCGGAGCCTTCGCGCCCCATCCAACGCCGATACCGGAAGCGAACACCGTCTTGCCAGCGCCCATATCCCCGGAAAGGCAGATGACATCCCCGGCCTTCAGCAGACTGCCAAGCCGCACGCCGTAGCGGTGTGTCTGCTCTGCACTGCCGGTGATAATATCCAGTTCACCTTCTCGAAGAATCGGCACGCGCTGCCCCCATGAAAATCGATACAACAGATCATCGCAGCCTATTATAGCCCGAACTGCCAAACGGGTTAAGATGCGTATCCAATCGACATTGGCGGGCTGTCATCTTGACACCGGGCCTGCACTCCGCTACAATGCGCGCATCGGAAACACACCAAGCGTGTGACACCGAGCTTCGGTAGCTCAGCTGGTAGAGCAATGCACTGAAAATGCATGGGTCGCGGGTTCGAGTCCCGCCTGAAGCATAAAAAACGCCTTCAACCGAAGGCGTTTTTTGTTTGTGTGGTGTCAGATCGACTATGGCAGCGCCAGCAGATCCTGAACCGCACTCAGCTTCAGCGCCAGGTTATCCAGCCAGACTTTGCCCGCCGTTCCCTTGCTTACAATCACGACTTTCGCGTTCACTGGAAGTGCGGTCACGGGTGCATTGCCAGAAATAGGCTGCCAGCCGCTGGAATTCCCTTCCATCTTCAGAACGATCTTGTCCTTGCTGTCATCCGCATGACGCGCAATCACCTTGATTTTGGCGCTGCCCCCACCTTTGATGAGGCTGACGCCAGTCAGGGTCATCTGCTGGCCGACACCTGTCCCAAACTGCGCCGGGTTCAGGTCCTGCTTGAGCTTGGCCTTTTCACCCACACCGCCTTTAAACTGATAGAAGCACTCGCCCGCATGCGCTTTATCGGCCTTGCATTTGCGCTTGTCACTGGTCGCATTTTTGACCGTCCAATCCTGCGCCTGCTTGCTGTCCGCCGGATCAACGGTTTCAAAGCTGCCATTGCTCAGGAGTGACAGCGGGTCCGGGGTTGGTGTGACCGGTGTCGGCGTAATCGGTGTTGGCGTGATCGGCGTTGGTGTGATCGGTGTTGGCGTGATCGGTGTCGGTGTGATCGGTGTCGGTGTGACTGTCACTCCATCCTCAAACACATAGACCGCACCGGCATCGTTATTCTTATCTGGTGCGCCGACGATCAGCACATCGCCTTCGATGTCCACTGCGCCGCCGAATTCGGTATCCCCGGCCAGCTCCGGTGGGACGACCTTCTGAATCTGTGCCCATGTCGTGCCGGTACGCTTGAAGATGTACACCGCACCCAGATCGGTGTATGGTGCCTGATCGCGGCCATCGGCTCCCACAACGGCGATATCGCCTTCGAGATCGACGGACCAGCCGACGCGGTCACCATTGACGGCTTCAGCCGGGACGAGCTTGGCCTGCTGTGACCAGCTATTGCCACCAAACCGCGTGAAGATATATCCAGCCCCTTTGCTGGCGCTGTTTTTATGGGCACCGATCAGTGCTGTCTCGCCGTCCACTGCGACTGAGAAACCAAAGCGGTCGCCATTGGCGCTGTCCAGCGGTGTCAGCGCTCCCTGATTGGTCCATCCATTCGTATTGATGTTATATTGATAGACATACGCCTTACCCGAAACATTTTCCGCATTCGGCATGCCATCAATCAGTGTCCCCCCGATCAGTGCGGTCATACCGTCCAGTGCGACCGAGAATCCGAAGGCTGTTAACGGCGATGGGCCGGTCAGTTTGTCTGCGGCCTTTACCCAGTTGCTGCCTACAAGGTCATAGATGTAGACACTCCCTGATGCAAAGGTATCCCCCGGGGCACCCACCAGCAGGCGTATGCCATCAATGGCCACTGAGGTGCCAAACGCCGGCGGGATGGGGGTACTGGGATCAGGGTTCAGGGTCTGCGTCAGACTCCAGACAGTGCCGGTACGCTTATAGATATATGCCCGACCTTCTGACGGTGATCCCGGCGCACCGACCACCAGCCAGTCACCATCCAGCGCCAGCGACCCGCCGAAAGCATCCGCCTTGTTGGTGTCCGGTGTCTGGAGTGACGCCTGAAGCGACCACTGTCCGTTTGCATCAGCGGTGTAGATGTAAACCCTGCCGTGATACTCATTCGGATCACTGCCATCGTTGATATGCACGGAACTGACCGCCAGGGTGGAGCCATCGAGTTCAAGCTGAAGGCCGTAGCGGTTATCTTCCGCCGGGGTCGGCTCGGTCAGCTTCTGGATGGAGCCGAAGGCGCGGCTCTGGCTGGCGGCATCAGCATCTGGTGATGCGGGCAGCGAAATCGGCTGTGCGGTCAGCGATGCCGAGACCAGCATCAGGGCGAGTGGCAGGATCAATAAAAGTCTGGTGCGTAGTGCGGGATGATAAAAAGGCATCCTGAAGTATCCTGATAAGTTCGATGAGGCGATTCCATTACAATTGCGCAGTTCAGGGATGATGTCAACGGAAAAACGTAAAGAAACCCTGACGCGATGTTCAGGGTTTCCGGTTTGATCTGTGTCAGGTGATCAGGTGTGCGGGTGGGATGCAATCCTGCCCACCTCACACGGCGTGGGGCAGCGTTCTACGGCAGGCTGAGACGCTCTGGAATGAAGGCATCATCAATCATCGTCGCGACCAGCCTCAGATCATCGAGGCGAACCTTGCCGAATGTCCCCCGATTGAGAAGCTGTACCTCGACACTGGCGACAGTGGCGCTGGTGAAGTAAATATCCGACGAAATCAGCGATTGATAGACGCCGTTCGTAATGCCTTTCATCTTGAGCACGGTCTTCTCCGGAGGCTGATTGGCATAATTGATCACCACCTTGATCTTCAGCTTTGGATCGCCTGTGGCAAAGTAACCGGCGTACAGCGTCAGATAATGTTCAGGCGACAACAGCCCGGAGACGATCGACTGCCGAAGTGTGGCCTTTTCCTGTGGGCCGGTTTTGAACTGATAGAAGCATTCGCCTTCATAAGCCTTCGCAGGCTTGCACTTGCGTTTATCCTTACTGGGCTTCGAGACTGTCCAGTGCAGGGCCTGACTGGAATCCGCCGGGTCGGAGACTTCGAAGCCGCCGTTCTGAAGCAGCTCGTAAGTTACGGGTGTCGATGTCACTGTAGGTGCCGCAGGGGTTTCGGTGCGGGTTGGCTCAGTCGTCTCGGTTGGAGTGGCCGTAACATTCGAATCAGCCGTGTCTGTAGGCGTGATAGTGGTGTCATCCGGCGTAGACGTGTGCGAGGCCGTCTGGGTGAGGCGTGGGGCCTGTGCTGCAACCCGCAT
Source organism: Chloroflexota bacterium (assembly GCA_023430545.1). GTDB lineage: Bacteria > Chloroflexota > Anaerolineae > Aggregatilineales > Phototrophicaceae > JAEZAF01. Next base: position 6,650 of record JAEZAF010000078.1, on the reverse strand, counting down.
CCCTAGTCCATCCCAAAGCATGATGATACTGCCCAACATCAGCGCCATCAGACAGAACATCAGCAGAAAACGATTTTGTCTCATCACATCACCTCCAACAGCTTATCACAACCCACTTCCAAAACCCGCAGGCAGCAGCGCTCATAAGTCACGCCATGACCTGCCTCTTATCGTCAAGCATACTGCATTCGTGATGACTGCACACGGTTGTCACATGGTTTGTAACAATTTTTTCACAAAAAAAGCGCCCCGCAGGGCGCTTCGGCTTCTGATTCAACCGGAAGCGGTGAAGCTACTCCAGTTCGACAGCCATCGCGACGGCTTCACCACCGCCAAGACACAGCGCGGCGATCCCGCGCTTGCCACCGCGATCCTGTAAGGCGTGGATCAGGGTCACCAGCACCCGCGCACCACTGGCCCCCAGCGGATGCCCCAGCGCAATCGCGCCGCCGTGGACGTTGACCTTTTCCATCGGGATGTTGATGCCCTGACGTTCGAGGCCGCGCATATCGGCCAGCACCTGCGAGGCGAACGCTTCGTTGATCTCGAACAGATCGACCTCATCGGCGGTCCAGCCTGCACGCTCCAGTGCGACGGGGATGGCTTTCACCGGCGCGTAGAAGATCCACTGCGGATCAACCGCCGCCTGACCATAGGCGACGATCCGGGCCAGCGGTTTGTGACCGTTGCGCTCGGCGTATTCGCGGCTGGCAACCACCAGGGCAGCAGAGCCGTCATTCATGCCGGGGGCGTTACCGGCGGTCACACTGCCGTCGGTTTCGAAGGCGGGTTTGAGAGCAGCCAGCGCTTCGAGGGTCGTATCCGCACGGATCGGCTCGTCGGTGTCGATGACCTGATCACCCTTGCGGGTCTTCATCGTGACCGGCGCGATCTCGGCTTTGAATTTGCCTTCGCTGGTTGCTTTAGCGGCAAGCTGATGACTGCGATAGGCGAATTCATCCATCTCGTCGCGGGTGACTTCGAGCTGGCGACCGATGAACTCCGCCGCGTTGCCCATCCCCCAGTCAACAATCGAACACCACAGGCCGTCATGCTGAAGCGAGTCGCGCACGGTGACATGGCCGTACTTGTTGCCAGTACGCAGCGAGTCGTTCAGATAGGGGGCGCGGCTCATGCTCTCAACGCCGCCCGCCAGATAGACTTCCCCATCTTCGGATTTAATGGCGTTGGAGGCCAGCATCACGGCCTTGAGGCCGCTGCCGCACACCTTATTGACGGTGATCCCGCCGACGGTATCCGGCACACCTGCGCCAATGCTGATCTGACGCGGCAGGGCCTGTCCGGTCCCGGCGCTGACGACATTCCCGACGATCACTTCGGCCACATCCGCCGCATTGATCCCGCTGCGCTCCACTGCCGCCTTAAAAGCGACCTTACCCAGTTCCGCAGCCGAGAGCCCAGCCAGTGCGCCGAGGAATTTGCCCTGCGGCGTGCGTGCTGCGCCTAAAATGACCACATCGCGGCTGTGCTGGCCGCGTGCGCCGTTGTGATTTCCGTTATTAGCCCCATTGGTAGCCATTGCAGAAAGATCCTTTAAACTGTTTCTCTTTAAGAAGTCACACTGCCGAACAGTGTCTGCCAGGCGGTGACAAGCTGTTGATAGGTATTTTCAATCGAATCCGGGATAACGCGGGTATCGCTGACAATCGTCATGAAGTTGGCATCACTGTACCAGCGCGGTACGATGTGAAAGTGGTAATGCGCTTCGATCCCGGCACCGGCAGGCGCACCGACATTGGCCCCCAGATTGAAGGACGGCGCATTGTAAATGTGACGCAGGACCGCCATGCAGCGGTTGGTGGTCAGGGTGAGATCGGTCAGCGCTTCTGCTGGCAGTGCTTCTGGCGTGGAGACATGCTCATACGGCACCACCATCACATGGCCGTTGTTGTACGGATACTTGTTCATGATCACGTACACGTATTCAGATCGTGCGACGATCAGGTCTTCGGGATCATTCGGCGATGGCTGACGTTTATCGCAGAAGATGCAGCCGCCGTCGGTGGGTTTGCTTTCGCCTCGGATATATGCCATACGCCACGGGGTAAAGAGATGCTGAGTCATCGAAAGGGTGGTAAGTCCGAACTGAACCGGGATTTAATTTCTTCAGGCATTATACGGGATCTTTCGTTTCATAACAGAGACTTTTGCTAGAATTTGAAAGAAAGAAAAGCACATCGAACACAATGCCATAGATTGTTTTGCCCTGTTTTGCTGAATTTTCTGTCACGCAGACACGACAGGCCGAGTGCGGCTTTGCCCGTGTCCCTATTGCAAAGGCCAACTGATGAGTACCCAATCCCGCCAGAAAGCGAGCGATTCCTCGCTGAATGTGTCCAGCCTGTTTATGGATTTCCGCGTGCTCCTGATCCTGTTTATCGGCTTCCGGCTGATGCTCGGCATAGTGTTTCAGCCCATCCTTCTGGAAACCTCAGGCGAACGCGGCATGACCGTCGGCGGCGACCTGTATTATTACTTCCGGCTGGCGGAGTTCACTGAGAACGGCGATTATCCCTTCCGTGAATGGTGGAGTGAGTTCCCGCCGGTCTGGTCATGGCTTAACGCGCTGACGTATCAGGTGCTGGGCGCGGGTGCGAACTTCACCAGTTGGACGATGGCGATGGCCCTGCTCATGCTGGCCTGTGATGTCGGCAACCTGTGGCTGATGCGATCTATTGGCGGACGGCTGCACGGGGCCTCCACCGGAATGGCGCTGGCATGGGTGTATGCACTGCTGCTGGTGCCGGTCGTCTTCGCATGGTGGAACTTCGAAGTCATGGTGACCTTCACGCTGCTGCTGAGCCTGTGGTGGCTGCTGACCGGGAAGGAGACGCGCTCTGCCCTGATGGCGGGCTTCGGGGCGCTGGTCAAGTTCACACCGGCGCTGATTCTCGGCGCGGTCTTTCGCTTCCGTCCGCTGAACAACGCCGTGCGCTACGCTGCGATTGCGCTGGGTCTGTTTATCGCCGTGTATGCGGTGCTGTATGTCACCAGCCCGAATAAGGAGATGGTCACGGTCTCGCTGACGGCGCAGTTCGGCAAGGCGTCGTATCAGAGTGTCTGGGCGCTGCTGGATGGTAACCTGACCACCGGCAATTTCGCCGCGCCAGGTGTGGATATGATCCAGATCCATTATGACGCGGCGGGCGCGACCCAGCTTTACGGCAATCCGGCGGTGATCCCCGGCTGGCTGCGGCTGATTGGCGCGGGACTGATCGGCCTGTTTGTGTTTGCGCGCACCCGCCGCTTCGATGACAAGGGGCTGGTGGCGTTTGTCGGTATCACCCTGCTGATTTTCTTCCTTCAGGCGCAGGGCTGGAGTCCGCAGTGGCTGACACAAATCCTGCCGCTTATTCTGCTGACGTTTCCGAACCGCAACGGTGTGCTGATCTGCGTTCTGCTCAGCGGGCTGATCTTCGTCGAGTATCCGTTTCTGTTTATCCGTACCGGCGACACGGAGACTCCGGGGGTGATGAGCGGTGAACTGCTGACACCGTACATCGCGATTGTCATCACCCGCACGCTGATGCTGGTGGCGGTGGCGGTGGCGTTCTATCGCAAACTGCGTCAGGAAGCGGTTTAGACACGGGTCACGCAGTCCAGTACTGCCGGATGGTGGCTTTGTGTTGCAGCAGTTTGCAGCATGTTGCAGCACTTTGCAGCATGTTGCAGCACTTTGCTGCACTATACTGCTGCAATCGGGTCATGTTAGCGGCGCTTCAGGTTCAAAACTGCTTGCTGCTGCTGCTGCTGCCGCACAAAAAAAAAGTGCTGCTGCAATTGCTGCAACCGATAAACTGCGGTCGGCATTGAATTCCGACCTACCAGTTAACGATGTTAAGGTGCAGGAACCACATAGTGTAGCACGAATGTTCGGATTGCGCGGTTAGAGTTTTCAAATGTTACGGACGCAATTTGTGGGATAGGGGATTCTGAGGGAAGACCCTGTCCCTCATTTCAGCAAAGTGATCAACTTACAACAACTTCACAGAAGGGAATATCAGGGAATGGCTGTACCAACATATGACAAACTGATGCTGCCACTGCTGCAATACGCCAGTGATGGACAGGCGCATCACATCCGCGAAGCAATTGCAGCGCTGGCCGATGCGCTGCGACTGTCAGAAGAAGATCGGCAGGAGACAATACCTAACAGGAACACACTCAGATTTGATGACCGTGTTCAGTGGGCAAACACCTATCTGAAAAAGGCGGGTCTACTGCAAAGTGCAGGACGTGGATACTTGCAAATCACTGATCGGGGAATGCAGGTGCTTCGATCTAATCCGGCGTTTATCGATAAGAATTACCTGCTGCAATTTCCAGAGTTTCAGGAATTTCAAACCCGTTCCAGAAAATCAGCGGATACCACATTCACTGATGAACCAAAGACCATCAGTGTGAGTGTTTCAGAACCGGATATTTCCGAGCAGACACCCGAAGAACTGATTCAGAGCGTGCATAGTGACCTGAATCAGAAGCTGGCCGATGATCTGCTGGAAATTATTCTGTCGGCATCACCTGCGTTCTTTGAACAACTGGTGGTCGATCTGCTGCTGGCGATGGGATACGGCGGCGCACTAGGGACTGGTCAGACGATCGGACGCTCCGGTGATGGTGGGCTGGATGGCTACATCTATGAGGACAAGCTCGGACTCAATACGATCTACGTACAGGCCAAGCGCTACGCGGTCGATAATATTGTCGGGCGGCCTGCGCTTCAGGGCTTTGCAGGCAGTCTGATGGGTGAACGGGCCAGCAAGGGCGTCTTCATCACCACATCGAGTTTCAGCCGTCAGGCGCTGGAGTACGCAAACAGCGTCCCGAATGTGAAGATCATCCCGATTGATGGCCAGCGGCTGACACAACTTATGATCGAACACAATGTCGGCGTGAGTGTCCAGCAGGCTTACGTGGTCAAGCGTGTGGACCGCGATTATTTCAATATCGATTAGGCGCGGTATTTCGCCCTTACTTCGATCGGAGCAGCCATCATCACCGCACAGGGACCAGCACAAGGCACACGTAGGGCAGACGTTGGAAAAACGTCAAAGAGTCGTTGTCTGTTAATCAATTTTCTGTAATAGGGTTTGTCATAAACTGAAGCCGTCTTCAGCAGGTGCAGCCAGCCTTACCTGCTGAAGCATACTCGAAAAAGAGAGGAGAGAAGTTTATGAACCAGGTTATGAACCCCATACGTGTTATTCTGTTGGTCATATTGATGGCGGTGTCAGCAGTCATCGTCACCAGCATCGGTGCCCAGGCGGATAGTGACAAGGGCGACTGGGCAGTATGGGTAAATGATGCACAGGAAGGCTTTGTACAGGTTTCATCCAGCGGCGAAACCCTGCAACAGATCAGTGTGCCGTTTACGGATACCGATCAACCCTATTGGTATACGGCCATCTCAGCGGACGGGCAGTATCTGGCCTATGGTGAACAGACAGGCGAAGCTGAAGGTGATCTCAACCAGTTCCCTGCACAGATTGTCATCCATAATGTCGGCGAAGATCAGATGGTGGCGACTTATCCGCTGGCTCCCACAGCAGATGCCACACTGACAAGTCAGGAATTGTTCAACGCCGCGACCGACAGCCTGACCTTCAGTGAGGATGGAAATCATGTGGCGTTTGGCTATGCCTATCGTTCCGACCCGGAAGCGCCTAACGCCTATCAGTGGGAAATCGTCGTGCTGGACATCGCACAACCCGCGCCTGCACCATCCTACACACTGAGTTCGGCTGAGGCATCTGCTGTACTGGACATTCAGGGCGATGCACTCTATAACGTGCGGTATCTCCAGTTCGATGATGCCGAAGTGCAGTTCATGCTGTGGCCGGTATTCGTCCATGAGGAACTCACCCCTGTGATCGCACGCTGGAATTTCCAGACCGGTGATCTGGAAGTGGTTGAGATGGGTGATGCAGCAGGCAGCATCATCGGGGACATCGATGGTGATCTTATGCTGACTGCACTGCCTGCACCGGATCAGCCAGAAAACGATGCAGCGGGCAGCACGATCTATAACCGCGTGATGCTGGTGGATACGGTATCCGGCGAACAGCAGACCCTGTTCGAAACAGAAGAAGGCACTGTGAATCAGTTCCAGTTTGTCCAGAATGACGAACATGTGCTGCTCTATGTCAGCGGGGAAGAGATGGAGGAGACCTCACTGGTCATCGTGGATCGTGAAGGGAATATCGTACAAACCTTCGAAGACATCCCCTACAGCCAGTTCCTGTCCACGCCGGATGGTTTTCTGTACAACAATGAAGCGGGTGACCTGATTTCCGTGAATCTGCTGGATGGAGGTGAAGAGACCCCACTGAGGTCTGCGACTAACGTCCACACTGTCGTCGCTGTGACCATGCTGGCAGAGTAAACCCTACACCTCCCAGCCACCCCGACAAAACGTGATCAGTGCAGCCCTGCCCCTTCAAATCAGGGCTGTTTTGTCTTCAGACAGGACAGGGAAGACACCAGCGGAAGCGCACACAGCACCCGTAGGGTAAGCGAGGTATAAGCGTCAGCTTTGCATCATGCAGACGTTAGACAGGTTGTCATACACTGAGTGTATATCGTGGGTGGAGTCCGCCGGTGTGCCTCTACCCACAGATGATCTGACTAAA
>JAEZAF010000023.1 GCA_023430545.1 Chloroflexota bacterium | reverse complement strand
GGGGATAATGCTAAAATGAAGGCTTCTGAACACTCGCGAACACCACTATACAAGGCGATGGATAAGGGTAATCACGTGAACGAATCAAAACTTCGCTGCCCGAACTGTGGGCGAGAGAATGATCAGGAAGTGCAGATCTGCGTCTACTGCGGCTATCCGCTGTTTGATACCAACCAGCACGTTGAAACCAAAGCCCTCCAGAATGCCGACTTTGAGGAAAACATCCCCAAATGGGGTTCGTCGCGTGTCGCGTCCCGCCTTGACCTCATCATCGAACTGGAAGAGAAGCGGACCGAAACCCTGACCTTCGACACCACCGATCTTCAGCGTCTGGTGCTGGGACGTGTGGACCCTGAAACGGGCGAAGCACCGGCGGTCGATCTGACGCGGTTCAACGCACAGGACAAGGGTGTCTCGCGCCAGCACGCGGCGATTCTGCTCAAGGATGGCTCCCTGCACATTATGGATCTTGAGAGCTATAATGGCACCTTCCTGAACGGTCAGCGTCTGATTGCCAACCAGCCACGCGTGCTGCGTGATGGCGACAGTGTCCGCTTGGGATACCTGGTATTCGACGTAGCGTTTGAGCAGTCTTGATGACAACGACCGAACACGCGCGGGATCGCTCCAATGAGGAGTGGCTTGAAGAACTGAAAGCCGCTGGCAAGGTTCAGACGGAAGCACTGAACGATCTTCGCCAGCGCTTGCAGCGCAGCATCCTGTATTATCTCAGCCAGGAACGAAGCGACCTGCGCGAACTCTCCACGCAGGAACTGGAACAGATGGCGGAAGATCTGGCGCAGGATGCCCTGATGCGCATTATCGCCAATCTCGATACCTTCCGTGGAGAGAGCCTCTTTACCACGTGGGCCAATCGTATCGCCATCCGGCTGGCGATCAGTGATCTGCGGCGCGCCCGTTACAAGGACTTCAGCCTCGATAACCTCACCGCCGATGGCGAAATGCTGCCGACCAATACCAGTGTCAATAATCCACCCCCACCCGGCCCCGAAGCCACCACCGAGCGCCGCGACGTGATGGACATCATCAGCCGCGCATTTGACGAAGCCCTGACCGAACGCCAGTTTCGGGCACTGGAAGCTGTGGCGCTGCGCGGCGTCCCGATGGATGTCGTCGCGGAGCAGATGGGGACCAATCGCAACGCGCTCTACAAGCTGCTGCATGATGCCCGACGCAAACTGCGGGCCTATCTGGAAGCGCAGGGCCTTCAGATGGATTACATCATGACCCTGTTCCAGTAGTCCGCCCCAACCGGCTTCTGATGATCGAGTTCGCCTGCGAAACCACCGCCTTCAGCGACCTGCGCCTGTCCGAGGCACTGGGGACGATTGCGCGGCTCGGCTTCCGCTACGCCGACCTGAACATCAACGCGCATCTGAATGTCGTCAAAATCATAGCGGACCCCCGAAGGATCGCGACGGAACTGACGACCGATCTCCGTGTCTATAACCTGAAGCTCGCGAATGTCTCGCTGGCACTGCCTGCCGATCTGCTAAGCGACGATGAGGAAGGCCGTCAGTCCGCGCTGGATCAGTTCACCGCCCTGCTGCCCATGCTTCAGGCGTTGGACATCCCGGGCCTGACCGTCAGCGTCCTGCCTGCTGACGAAGATGCGCCTGTCGTTGAGGCAAAATCCACTCGCAAAGCGGCCACCAGCAAAGCAGCGACATCCTCCAAACCCGACAAAACCGCGTCCGGTGAACCTGACGAAACCGATCCGGCAGATGCCGAAGCACAGCGTCAGCGGCGGATTGACATCCTGCACCATCTGATCACGGCGGCGGCTCCGCTTGAAATCCGCATCGCCCATGATGACCAGCATTTCTTCGCGGACGATAACGCGCTTCAGTCTGTGTCAAGCGTACTGGATGAAGTCCCCGAACTGGAACTGGTGACCGATGCTGTGATGATCGCCGCCAAAGTCGCCGCGCAGGATCATGCCGAAGCGTTATCCGACCTGCTGAGCCGGACGACGCATCTGCGGCTGGGGGCTGCGCCGAAGGACTTTTCGCAGAAGCAGGCGCAGGCACTGATGCAGCATCTGTCCGCTGTGGAGTACGACGGGATGATCTCTTTGGGAGTGCCACGCACGGAAGAGTCCCCTGCCCCGGCCAAAGGTGCATCCACTCTGATGTCCCCACTGCGTCAGGTGGTCACACTGCGGGATACACTGCGCACAGCGCGTGATCAGGTGAAGGTTACCTGACTTATCGTAATAAAGATGGGCCTCATCATCGGAGAATCACATGGCAACCTGGGTCGCACATTTTCGTATTGCTGAAGCACTACTGCAACAAGGTTTTGATCTTGAGTGTCCTTCATTTCTGGTCGGTAATATCGCACCGGATTCGGGCGTATTAGCACCTGATAACCTCAGCTACATTCCATCATCTGATATCTCGCACTGGTGCAGGGAGGGTGATATCCAGCCAGAGCAGTTTTATGCCGAACAATTGGACGGAAAATCCTTTAACGCGGCGGAATATGCCTTTCGCAGCGGCTATTACTGTCATCTGGTCGCGGATCAGATATGGGCAGAAAGCATCTGGAGACCGAAAAAACTTACCCCATTATATGCGGAGCCAATCGCACAAGATCCACAGTTCGTCTGGGAAATCAAAAAAGACTGGTACGGGTTGGACTTCCTTTATTTAAGTGAAAATCCCGACAGTATTTTCTATTCCGATTTTGTCCACATCCAGGATGTCCCGGATTATATTGAAGATGTATTTCCGGCAGGTGCATTTACCAAGCGAGTAGAAGACACAAAAACCTTCTACCTTAATCCGCCTGGCTGGGATTTAGAACGGCCCTATATTTACCTCAATCGTCGGGAATGGGACGACTACATCGAGCAGGTAATTATGACACTCCATCAGGCCCTGATCGCAAAAGGCATCACCCGTCGTTCGTAATCAAACCCGACCGAAGACTTCCAGATTTGCTCCGTAAATGCCGCTGCCTGCCGGTGAACACAGGAAGGCGATGGCATCCGCAAGCTGCGCGGGTGTCACCCATTTGCTGGTGTCGGCATCCGGCATGGCCTTACGGTTAGGCGGCGTGTCGATGGTACTGGGGGAAACGCCGTTGACGCGAATCGATTTCTCTTTTAGCTCTGCGGCCATTGACTCCATGATACGAGTGGCGGCGGCTTTGCTGGCCGAATAGGCTGCGTGATTTTTACTGCCCTGCTCACCGGCTTTGGCAAGGATAAACACGATGCTGCCCTGAATATCCTTCTTCACCATATGCGCGGCGACCGCCCCACCCAGCAGATACAGCGGACGCACATTGAGGTTCAGCATCTGATCCAGCACGTCAAGGCCGTTTTCACGGACGCTTTCGTGGACGGGCTTTCCGGCAGCGTATCCACCGACCGTATGCACCAGAATATCAATCTGGCCGAAGTGATCGACGATGCTGTCGGTCAGCTTCTGCACCTTGTCCGGTTTGGAGAGGTCGGCGACAAAACCCTTGTACATGGTGCGCTTGCCACTCAGGGAGCGGATGATCTCCTGAAAGCGGCTGCGATCACGGTCTACCAGTGCGACTTTCGCGCCCGCATCCGCAAACCGGCGGACCACCGCGCTGCCGAGATTTCCAGCAGCCCCTGTTACGAGGACGACTTTACCATCAAAGTCCGATTCGATATTGGGGGAATTGGTCGCCATGTGATCTGATCCTTCTGGAGTGGATACGAAGTGATTGATACTGAGTGGCTGCTATTGTAGATAGACCGGGACAGATTCGCTACCGGTGGGGCGATGCAGGATATGGATTTAATCATGTGAAAACTTCGCTACGATCTGCTGAGCGTGCAGCAGCACCGCTTCACGCAGTTCGTCCGGCTCGATGATCTCCGCATCCGGCCCCAGTTCCAGTACCAGCATGCGCGCTTCCTCAAGCGAACTGAAGCGCACATCGATCACCACCTGCGCTCCATCGGGACTGGTTTCACGGATCGTGTATCGGCCAGATGCATACAGCTTCAGAAATTGCAGTCTGGCAGCGGCGAGGCGCATCGTGAAGTCGAAGTGTGGGATACCGGCGACGAACTCGCTGGCGTGGGCGTGCCAGTACTGCGCCAGATGAAAGGTCTCATCACGTTCAAAACGCTCATTTGTCGTCTCAACGGCAACAAACCGTGATACGCGATAGGTCCGCATCTCATGATGGCGGCGGGCGATGACATACCAGACACTCGCTTTGGCAACGAGGCCATAGGGTTCCAGAATCCGTTCAGTGACTTCCCCATCACCGCGTTCATAGCGCACGTGTACACGATGATTGTCAAACACCGCTGCTTTGAGGGTTTCCAGATGCGGCAGTGTTTCGCCTTTGTGCCACCACCACGCCGGGTCCAGATGGATGCGCTGCTGGATGCGTTCTGCTTCCTGCCGATGCAGGGATGGCAGCGCGGCGAACAGCTTGAGCAGCGTCGCTTCGGCGGCTTTACCGAGGCCGACATCCTGCAGGGGACCGAGATGGCTGGAGACAAACAGCGCACGCACCTCGGCTTCCTTCAGGCCGGTGAGTGAGACGCGGTAGTGTTCATCCAGATAGACGCCGCCGCCGTGTCCCGCTTCGGCATGGACCGGCACACCAGCGATGCTCAGCGCGTCAATGTCGCGCAGGATAGTACGCCGCGACACTTCCAGCGTTTTCGCCAGCGCGAATGTGGTCGTTTTCCCCTGTGACTGAAGGATCAGCATGATCGAAAGCAGACGATCTGCACGCATTTTCACCACCTGATTGGCGTGTTTCGCCAACGTTGTAAAACTCGATTTTTCTGGTGACAGCAGATGTCACCAGATGCATTCTATGCTGATCCTGTTGACCGTTTCAACCCAGGGAGTAAAGCAAGATGAACAAAATCTTTTCGTGGATCGAGATTCCGGTGCTGGATATTGAGCGCGCGGCCAAATTCTACGGCCAGTTGCTGAATGTGGAAGTGAGCATCACCGACATAGGGCCGCGCCGGATGGCGACCCTGTACTTCGAACCGAATGAAGTCGGCGGATCGCTGTTACAGTCACCGGATCTGAAGCCAAGTACACAGGGTGTACAGGTGTATCTGAATGCCGGACGCGGCAGCGATCTGGAGGCGATGATCGAGCGCGTGCGTTCACTGGGTGCCGAGATCGTGCTTCCGGTGACTGCGATGGGCGATGACGGACGCTTTGCGACGTTCAGGGATACAGAGGGCAATATTCTGTCGCTGTTTGCGGAGCATTGATAGACCTCACCCCTCGATCCCCTCTCCGGCAAACAAGTTTTGCATGGAGAAGGGGCAGGGGGTGAGGTTGACCTTTCAGGAGCAGGTATGCTTTTTGACCCCTCCCTAGCCCTCAGCCGCTGGCGGGGAGGGTGGCACGCGAAGCGTGACGGGTGGGGTAAAGAACGGATGACACACATTCTTCGATGGCCTCTGAATAAAATACCTACCCTTGTAAGGTGAGGTTGACCCCTTCGGTTTGAACCCTGATCAATAGCCCAGTTTGCGCTCGACGCGGTTATGCAGCGGCTTCTTCTCCTGATAGCGCTTCAGGTTTTCGATGAACAGTGCGGCGGCCTTTTTGTGATAATCCGCATTGTTGCCGGATGTGTGCGGCGTGATGATCACGTTATCGAGATTCCACAGCGGGCTTCCGGCGGGCAGCGGCTCTTCCTCGAAGACATCCAGCGCGGCCCCGGCGATTTTGTCTGCTGCCAGTGCCGAGATCAGCGCCTTTTCATCGACCACACCACCGCGACCGATGTTGATCAGCACCGCCGTTTTCTTCATGGCATTCAGCACTTCTTCATTGACACTGTGCCGCGTCTTCTCGGTCAGCGGTGTGACGATCACGAGGAAGTCGCATTCCCGCGCCATCGATGCCAGCGCCTCCGCCGGATAGATGCGCTCCGGGATGTCACCGGGCGGATCACCGAGGCCGGGTTCACTGTAGCCGGTATCTTCGGTGTGTTTGGCGTCACGCTTGCTGGCAAGCACGTTCATCCCGAAGGACTGCGCCAGCCTTGCGATCTCGCGTCCGATGCTGCCATAACCGGCGATGCCGATGGTCTGGCCGCGCAGCGGTTTCGGCGCGAAGGTTTCGTGACGCTTCTCCGGCCAGGTTGCGCTGGCCTGATTCTTTAGTGTCTGCGGGATTTTCAGGTTAAAGGCCAGCATCATCCCGATGGTGTATTCGGCCATCGGTGTGGCGTGGATGCCGCTGGCGGATGTCAGTTCGATGTCTTCGGCCTGAATGATCGGCTGCTTCAGGACACGCTCCACACCGGCGAAGTGCAGTTGAATCCAGCGCAGACGTGGAGCCTGTTCTGGCGCGGGATACTTATTGATGGTGTACAGGATTTCGGTATCGGCCCAGACATGCTCCGGGACTTCCGGATAATGGCGTTCCACACGATAGCCGGGGGCGGCCTCGCGAATACGCTGCATCAGCTCGTCAGAGAGATCGACCGTGACCACCACACGCGGCGGCTTCGATTCGGCATCCGTCATTGTGCGTTTTTCCTTTTGGTTTGAGGCTGGCAGAAGATGCGGGGATTATAGCGCAGGTGCGAAGGGTGAGCCTGTGAATAAAATTAGCAAAGCATAGGTAATACCGATATAATCAGAATCTCCCTTCTATCCCTCAATGTGCTATGAGAGTTTCTCTGGAAAGCAGTGATGAGCGCGAGTGTAAGAGGTCTTCATCTGGTTGTTCGGTCACCTGATGGCACCCAGAAAACCCATGAAATCATCCATGAAAAGACATGGATCGGGCGCGATAATAGCAACGACGTTATTATTCCGGTGGATTATGTCAGCCGCAAACACGCGCTTCTGATCATTTCCAGAACGAGTCCGCACCGGTTTATCCTCGAAGATCTGGGTTCCACCTACGGCACACAGGTAAACGGCGTCCCGATCAATCGCAGAGCGCCGCTGCGCATCGGAGATGAGGTCATCCTCGCCGGGGACATCGTGATCCGGCTGGAAGATGGCTATTTCGAGCGCAATCCGAATGATGATGTGCATCGCACGCAGCGCATTCCACGCATTGGCTCGGACCGGCTGGTTCCAGCGCAGCCCACTGTGGCAAAGCATTTCGATCCGAGCAGCATCCCGAATTTAACGCTGGAACATCTGGCGGCCATCGATGCAGGGACCTTTGAACTCGGCGGCAGCGATACCGATGAGAACCCATCCTTTTCAACCAATGGTACACACCCTTCCAGAGCAGAAGCAGACAACGGCGAAGGGCCAACCAAACATCCACTGGGGCCGCTGTTCATCAGCCATTCGAGAAGCTATCGCCCGGAGTTCACGCGTCAGATTTACCAGATGCTTCAGGCCGAAGACATCGACGTGTGGGTGGATACAGAGAATATTGATGTCGGCGTAAGCTGGGATCAGGCAATCGAAGACGCCATGAACGCAAGCTGGGGCGGGCTGATTCTGGTCTCGCGACAGTCGATTAAGTCACTGCGCTGCGCGGCTGAACGTCAGTACTATGAACGCACTTACGGTCAGGGACAGAAGCAGATTTTCGTCGCGCTGGTCGAGCAGATTGATCCGACAGAGCTGCCGCACAGCATCTCGGTGTTTCAGTATGTCGATTTAAGCCGGGACTTCGCCAAAGGGATGGAACGGCTGAAACGCTCCATCCGCAAGGAATACGCCCGTCGACAGAATCAGCTTGCCGTCCAGCAGCGGCAGACCGCCAGCGCCAATCTTTATCATCCGTCGCACGTTTTCCTGTGCCACAGCTACCACGAAGCGGATGAGGTACTGGTGCGGCAGGTCAGGGGTACGCTGGTCTCGCGGGGCTTCACCGTCTGGGAAAATCCCTCCGGGCTGGAACCGGGCCGATGGCCGTGGCGTCGGACGATCAGCTCCGCCATCGAGCAGAGCTTCTGTGTGATCGCGGTGGTCTCTCCACAGGCCAAGCAGTCCGAGTGGATGCAGCAGGAACTCGATCACGCGCTGGATTTCAAAAAGCCGATTTACGCCTTACAGATACGCGGTGGGACCGAAACGCTGTTCGGTGTACCCTTCCGCGCACAGGTTCCCCTATTCCCAAATTATAATGCGGCCATCGACCGTCTGATCTCATTAGTTGAGAAAAAATAGACAAAAGTCATGTTTATTAAAGTGACGTGAGCGATTAATCTCATTACACGATTAATTAAGGTCCACTCTAGTGAACATTGAGGTTCAGCGTCGATAATGCAGCCCAGCGGGAGGGCACCGGCCCTCCCCTAACGACCTGTTACCGATTTTGCAGATAAAACGCTTTAGAGGACCCTGTACAGGCGGATGCATGCCATCCGAAAGAGATTTATGGCGACAACGATCAAGGGACTGGCACTAATGGTCTCCACACCTGACGACGAACTGATGCCGTTCGTCATCAGCAAACTGATTACCCGCATTGGCCGCGATGCATCCAATGACCTGATGATTCAGGTGGCGTCGGTCAGTCGCAAACACGCCGCGCTGATCATCGACCGAAGTGGTACGCAGACCCGCATGTATATCGAGGATCTGCGTTCACAGAACGGGACCCGCGTCAACGGGCAGATCATCAATGATATGGCCCCGGTGCAGATCGGGGATGTAATCACGCTGGCGGAAGATGTCACCCTCACACTTCAGGAAGATCACTCACACCAGAGCTAGGACACAGCCAGTTACCTGAGCGGTAAAGACAGAAGAAACAAAACAGGGCAGACTCGTGTGAGTCCGCCCTGTTTGTTGGTTGATGCTTTAGGTTGATCAGCCGACCGGAGACTAGAATTCCGGCTGCGGAGGACCTGCCATCGGCTGGTTCTTTTCGGGTGTGTCGGTGATCAGCGCTTCGGTCGTCAGGATCATGCTGGCGATCGAGGCGGCATTTTCAACGGCACCACGGGTCACCTTGGCCGGGTCCGGGAAACCTGCTTCGATGGTGTCAACGTATTCGTTGGTCATCACGTTGTAACCAATGCGATGGTTGCCCTTTTCCTTCTGGGCGCGGCGCACTTCCTGGATGATGACTGCACCGTCTTCGCCTGCGTTCTGGGCGATCTTGCGCATCGGGACTTCCAGAGCGCGGCGCATGATCTGGATACCGGTGTTCTCGTCGTCGTTGTTGAAACGCAGGTCCTTCAGCGATTCGATGGCGTTCACCAGAGCGACACCGCCGCCGGGGACGATACCTTCTTCAACAGCAGCACGGGCGGCGCTCAGGGCGTCTTCCACGCGGTGCTTCTTTTCCTTGAGTTCGGTTTCGGTGGCTGCACCGACGCGGATGACCGCGACGCCGCCGCTCAGCTTCGCCAGACGTTCAGACAGCTTTTCCTTGTCATAGTCGCTGGTGCTGAGTTCGATTTCCTTGCGGATTTCGGAGATACGGCCAGCGATGCTGTCCTGTTCGCCTGCACCGTCGATGATCACGGTGTTGTCCTTGGTGCTGACCACCTTGGCGGCGCGACCGAGGTCCTGCAGGGTGACGGTTTCCAGCTTGCGACCGGTTTCTTCGCTGACGACGGTACCGCCGGTCAGGACGGCGATGTCGGCCAGCATTGCCTTGCGGCGATCACCGAAGCCGGGGGCCTTGACTGCCAGAACGTTGAGCATACCGCGCAGCTTGTTCAGCACGAGGGTGGCGAGGGCTTCACCGTCCACGTCTTCGGCGATGATCACCAGTTCGCGCTTGCCGATCTGGATCAGCTTTTCCAGAACCGGGATGATGTCCTGAGCCGCGCTGATCTTCTTGTCGTAGATCAGGATGTGCGGGTCCTGAATGACAGCTTCCATCGCTTCGGGATTGCTCACGAAGTAGGCGCTGATGTAACCACGGTCGAACTGCATACCCTCGACATATTCGGTTTCGTCGGCCAGACCGCGTGATTCCTCAACGGTCACGACGCCGTCCTTGCCAACCTTGTCCATGACTTCGGCGATCAGGTTACCGATTTCGGCGTCCTGAGCAGAAGTGCTGGCGACCATGGCGATTTCTTCCTTGGTCTCGATCGGGGTGGCCTGTTCGCGGATATTCTTGGAGACCACTTCAGCAGCAGCCATGATACCGCGCTTGAGCAGCATCGGGTTCGCGCCGGAGGTCACATTGCGCAGACCTTCGTTGACGATGGCCTGTGCCAGCACGGTCGCGGTGGTGGTACCGTCACCGGCGATGTCGTTGGTCTTGGTGGCGGCTTCCTTCAGAAGCTGCGCGCCCATATTTTCATACGGGTCTTCGAGTTCGATTTCCTTGGCAACGGTCACGCCGTCGTGGGTGACGGTGGGAGCGCCGAATTTCTTGTCGAGCGCAACGTTGCGGCCCTTCGGCCCGAGGGTGGTGCTGACGGCATTCGCCAGAGCATCCACACCCTGGAGCAGACGACGACGTGCGTCATCCTTAAATACGAGTTGCTTTGGCATGTGATTATCTCTCCGTAAAATTTAGAGCGTCGTTATTTTGTTTCAGGTGATTCAGAAATCGTGTTTTCAGCGGGAATAACGAAGGAATGACGTGTTATTCCAGAATACCGAGGATGTCGGTTTCCTTCATGATGAGCAGCTTCTTGCCATCCAGCTTGACTTCGGTGCCAGCATACTTGGCAAACAGCACCTTGTTGCCGACTTCCACGTCGAGCGGGATACGCTGACCGTTGTCGTCGCGGCGACCAGCGCCGACCGCCAGCACGTTACCCTGCTGCGGCTTTTCCTTGGCGGTTTCGGGCAGCAGCAGACCACCAGCGATGGTTTCTTCCTGCTCAACCGGTTCGACGAGGATACGATCACCTAAGGGGCGAATGTTCATCGTGTGTCCTTCCTTATAGAATACGTGTGATGGAGTGCTTACAAAGTTTTAGCACTCTCTGTGCCAGAGTGCTAATTTCGCCCCCAGTTTAGCGCGGGGCGCGGGGGCAAGTCAAGAGCAAAGTTCGATTTCTTGCAGAATTTTTATGGAGAGTGCTAACGGGGACAGGAAAACGGGGCTGTCCCGACACGAGTCAACCATATACTCCTTACCTTGTGATCGTGTTTGATTCACGTTCAGATATGATTAACGGGTCACAGCAGCCGGTGATAGGACATCCGGCGGGAAGCGACATTAAAAGAGATGAACGGAATGTTCACCTCTTTTAATGATGATTATTCTACTTCAGCCGTTTCAGAACAGAGATCAGGGCAGTCCCAGAAGCGCATCCTGACGCGCTGATGCCGAAGTCTTCACCAGGCTGAGATTATCAAGCCGGATGCGGCCAGATGTCCCCTTGTAACGTGCCTGTACCTTGATGCTGTTAGCACTGCCTGTCAGCGTCAGTGAACCGGGAGCGAAACCGCTATAGGCATACGTCCCAGCCGGGATGTTAAAAACGATCTTGTCTTTAGAGCCGTTCAGATACTTGACCGTCGCCTTCACCTGTCCGCCACCGACAACCTTCTTCCCCTCAACCACGCCACTGAGGGTCAGCGATTCTCCGGCAGTAACAGAAGTCGAAATTACCTGCATAACCTTACTGTTTTCTCCGGCATTCCCCTTGAACTGGAACGCGCCCTGACCACTGAAGGCTTTTACCTTGCCATTCTTGTTGACAACGCGCTTGTCACCAGTGAGATTCTTCCCTTTCCAATGGCTGAAAATGCCGATGGCACTTTCAAAACCGCCGTCCTGCAGGAGTTCCACAGTTGGCGGAACGGGTGTATTTGTCGGGGTTGGGGGAACGGTTGTCACAGAATGGAAGCGCGTCACCGTCATATTGGCATTACCGTTGGCTGCGTCGATGTAATATCCTGCGACGACGATTTTCCCCTGTGCATCCAGTGCGATTGACTTTGCAACCGTTTCATTGGCTGGGTTGAAGTAGTAGTAATAAGAAGACCCTTCAAACCCATAACTGGAGTCCAGAACCCCATTCGGAAGGAAGCGCGCGATCAGGGCATGAGGAATTGCATTATTCGCGGACGAACCCCGTTTTCCAGTCGTGACCATGCGTGCATTCTGGTCGATCGCTATATCGTAGATGACATCCGGGCCATTGCTGAAGTTCGTGCCTACGAAACCGTCATCATCACCATCATCAAAGCCATTTTCGTAAACACCGCTGTAGTTATACCGGCGCAGGCTGGCATCGCCACCGTCATAACCACCAGTGACAATTCGACCAGCGCCATCCATTTTTAAGGCAAAGGCCGTATCTGTCCCTGTATAGATGGAATAGGTCCGGCCATTATCAGCGAAACTGGTGTCAAAAGAGCCATCATTGTTCAGGCGGGCCATTGCCAGAACATTTCCGTAACTGTTACCACCGCCCGCAAGCAGGATACGGCCATTGCCATCGACAATTACCCGATAGGCTTTTTCCTGATTGCCAAGCACGGTCCCCATCCCAAAACCGACCAGCCCCGTCCCGCCGAAGGTGGTATCGAATGCACCACTGGGAGTGTACCGGGCAACGGCAAAGCCGCGATACTTACTGGCATTGTAAGCAAAGGAATAACCGGCGGCGACGATCCGTCCACTGCCATCGAGCGTGACATCTTCAATACCTTCGTCCTCACCATTGAAGTCCGAGATCAGAATGCCGTCGCCATCAAACGTGGTATCGAGGGTCCCATTTGGGTTGTAGCGAGCCAGCGCGAAATTCTTCTTGCCACCGTTGGCATCAGTCACGCCCGCCGCGATGATCCGTCCGCTGGCATCTCGCACAATCGATTTGATTTCCTCAAAACTTCCGAGTGCAAAATTGGTGACGACTTTACCCGTGCCACCGAAGGTGGTATCGAGTGTGCCGTTGGGATTCAGGCGGGCAAGTGCAAAATCGTCATTTGCACCGTTAAACATCTTGCCGGCAACCACGATTTTTCCGTCCGGCTGAATGAACATATCATTTGCATAATCACTGAGGCTGCCAAAATCGATAACAACACCGCCGCCATTCCCAAACGAGGTATCGAAATCACCGGAGTTTGCCGCATAGACAGTAAGTTCGCTACCCGCAGCGAATGTTACAGTTGCCATTAAGACCAATATCATCAACGACATAATAAAGGTGAGTCTGAGAAGCAGTGGCCGATGGGATGATGCAGCGAGGTGAGATCTGGGGTGGGTCATAGTTACTCCTCTACAATGTTGGCAAAAGTGCCTTAGCTAGGTATTACTTTTCATTGTAAAGGGCGTTTCAGGCGCGATTCGTAAAGAATATTATAAATTGAACTACATATTTTGCAGGTTATAAATTATACAGATTCACAATTAATACCACTTGACTTACAGCATGTTAACAACACCCCGCATCGCCAGCCACTGCTGACGGGCTTCATCGATCAGCCGTAAATCACCCTGCTCGTCGCGATAGCGCCAGTGACGCCACCCGTTGCAGGACGGAGTCCCTTTCAACAGCGAACCCAATCCGTGAATCGAGCCGATCTGCCCCTGATAATCCAGACGGCCATCTTCTCTCAGGGTGGCTTCGCATTCAGGTGCATCGAGATACAGCGTCATCCCCGGCGTCAGCAGACCGGTGTCCATCAGCGCACGGACCGGCACGCGGGTGTGAGTCTGCGGCGGCTGCACCAGCGGATCATCGTCCGCCAGCGGTTCGACCGCCTCTACCCGCTGACAGGCCACCGCGTAGTAGTCGGGGTCCAGTTCGATGCCGAGATAGCACCGGTGCAGCCGTTTGGCAACGGTCGGAGTCGTCCCGGTCCCCATAAACGGGTCCAGTACCATGTCCCCCGGATGACTGCTGGCGGCGATAATGCGTTCCAGTAAGGCTTCCGGCTTCTGGGTTGGATGCAGCTTGCTGCCATCTGCCGCTTTCAGACGCTCTGCCCCGCCGCACGCCGGAATCTGCCAGACCGAACCGAGCTGTTTGCCGTCGTTATAGCGCTTCACCAGATGGTTGTTAAAGGTATAGCGGCTGCCCTGCGACTTCTGCGCCCAGATGATGAACTCGATGTCATTCTTCAGACGCGTGCCCCGAAAATTGGGCATGGCGTTGGTCTTATGCCATGTGACGGTATTCAGAATCCAGTAGCCGAGATTTTGCAGGTGCATCCCAACGCGGAAGATGTTGTGATAGGTCCCACTGATCCAGATCGTCCCGCGATCCGTCAGCACACGCCGCGCCGCTTCCAGCCATTCGCAGGTGAAAGCGTCATAGGCGGAGAAGCTCTCTTCAGCCGAGTCGCCGAACTGATCCCATGCATCGTCCACCGCATCGACACGAGTCAGGTTGGGCCGCCACAATTCCTGCTGAAGCTGAAGGTTATACGGCGGATCAGCGAAGATCAGATCGACGCTGGCATCATCCAGTCCAGCGAGGGCGTCAAGGCAGTTGGCGTTTATCAGTTGCGAGTCTATCGGCATCGTCAGATTTAAGATCGTCCATCAACAGCAGGGATATCACCCCGCATTATGACAGAATCCGGCGAATTGGACGAACATCTGTCACGCAATGCCTCACGACATCCATTACAAAGTATTACAGAACGTATTTCAAATTTCGTAAATAATATCCGAAAAAACCGTTAGATTCACTAAGTATTCACTTTTGATCCATACACTGCTCACAAATTAAACAAGCAGGAGATAAAACCGTATGCATCGTACTCCATTCTTCTTCCGCTCTAGTGTTTTTACTCTCCTTTCTGCCTTCCTGGCCTTTTTCGCCATTCAGGCTGGCGCTGCTCTACCTGATCAGCAGATTGCAACCCGTGATCTGCCACCCAATGAACTGCCGGAACAAAGCCGCGGGTATCAAACCTACTACATCAGCGGAAATACGGCTTTATTGACTGATTTAAACCAGCCTGCTCAACAGCACGAAGAAGCATTCGAAGAAGGTACCATCTATGTCCGAAATCCTTTAACCCACGTCTGGGAGCGGCAGGCCGGCTTACAGGTTACTGGTCGGCCCAAAGCACTACAGGGCGATACCGCTGTCTTTACGTCATATGGTCAGGATGATCACTCACCCGAACCCATCCCAAATATCGACGGTACGATGACAATTTTTAAGCGTACTGGCACCACATGGACCGAACAGCAGGTGCTGACATTTAATCCGAACTTCGGTATCGATGCTGCTATCGATGGCAACAGCATCGCTGTTTTTGATCCTGGACAATACGAAAGTTATGATAACGAAATCATATTCGTGGAATATAACGGCACGAGCTGGATTCCACAGGCTGCGTTCTTCGTCGGCTCCACACCGAGCCAGGGCGCCCTGGCAATGGGCAATAACTTCGCTCTGGCAAATGTGAGCTACGAGGGCAACTTCCGCACCTATCAGCGCGTGAATGGTGTCTGGACCGAACAGGCTCAGCTCAACGATCACCACAACTTCGCCTTTGATGTTGATGGAAACACCGCCATCGTCGAAAATCGTGTCTATGTGTTTGATGGTACAGAATGGACCCTTCAGACCACGCTAATTCCAAACGAGTCTGTTGATGGGCTGCTTGTAGGGGCCATTGAAGACGATACGATTGTACTCGCGGGTGAGAACAAATCTTTCGTATTTACTCGCAGCGGCACGGCATGGACACAGCAGCAGAAACTACTGCATAACGGCACAGATGTTGGACATGAAGGCGTTTATAGTGATAGTAATGGACAGTATCAGCCTTATGTGATCGTCCAACTGGAAGGTGGTGTCGCACTGATACACCGCTACACCTTCGACCTCAATGCTGATCCGACTGACCCGACAGCAACACCGGTCGCAACAGATGAGCCGACATCCGAGCCAACGGCAGAAGTGACCGAAACTGCCACGCCGCCTGCCACGGATGAACCGACACCGGTGGTCACCGATGAGCCGACGGACGAACCAACAACCGAACCCACCTCCGGCCCGACCGCGACCTCGACGCCTCAGACCGACTCCGCGCTGAACGCTAACACCGGTTTCGAAACGGGCAGCCTCGAGCCGTGGAAGGTCAAGGACAACAGCGGCGACAAACTCAAGTGCAGTATAGAGAAATCTATCGCCTACACTGGTGTCTGTGCTTTCAGGTTCAACAATGGTAAGGGCAGCAGCGGCAAGCTGGTGCAGAAGATCGACTTCAGCACGCGCATCAACCCGATCAGCGGCAATGCGCTGGAGCTTTCGCTCTATGCAAAGACCAAAGGCGGCGCGGAAGGGACTGCCAAAGTCGTTGTGAAATATGCAGACGGCAGCAGGCAGAAGTTCGGCGTGGATCTGACGGATACCGCCAAAACGTACATAGCGTTCAGCAAGAGCGAAGTCCTGACACAGACAGCGATTGCCAAGGTGAAGCTCGTCATCAGAGGGACGAATGCACAGGGTAGGCTGTTCGTCGATGATGTGGCGTTGCGATATATCGCCAGCGCCTTCCGTCTGGATGTGCTGCCGCTGCCGTAATTAACGACCATCAATGTCGGCCGGGGAGTATCACGTTCTCCGGCCCTATCTTACTGAAAGGATGCTAAAGCGCTTCACCCATACGTCAACAGAAATATACTAAGAAAAGGAAGAGTTATCATGCAGATTCTATTCGCAGTCTTCCGCCGATTTTCTTTGATCCTTCTTACCGTGATGATTTCGTTAGCTGTGCTGTCCACTGCCTCACAACCAGTGATGGCCGATACCATCCCCTTCACCTACCGCTATAGCATTCCTGGAGTGCTTGACCTCTCTGGAGACACAGTGGTTTTCCGCAAAGAGATAGAAGGTCAGCCCACTGGCGTGCATGCTGCAGTCCTCAATGATTATGGCTGGATCGATCAGGGTGCTCTGATCCCGAACAGGGAAATGAAACCAAATGAAGAATTATCCGCCTATAACGGATGGATTGATGGAGATACAGCCGTGCTTATTTCCTTTGGAAGCTGCGGCTCTTATGGCGAATTACTCACAACCGGGGCTGTTTTCATCTTCAAACGCACGGGTACAAGCTGGTCCCAACAGCAGGAGATCACAACTCCCTGTGGTTCCGGTGCTGCTACAACACTGGATGGCAGTACACTTGTCATCCCTCACAATATCCCGGTTCCGGATGAAGAGAATGGCTATAACTATCTCTATCCCGATGTCGCGCAGGTCTATCAGTTCAACGGCACAAGTTGGGTGAATACCGGTGCCATCGATCTGGACCCAACTAACTGCATCTGTGTTTATAGTGACATGATACAAATCGCAGTCTCGGGGGATACCATTCTGATTGGTACAACGAACTCCGGTGTCGAACAGGGAGCGCGAATCTACCAGCAGAGTGGCAGCACATGGTTACAGCAGGCTGTCCTACCTTATCCTGAAGAGTTCCCTGCACTGGACCTCGATGACGACACAGCCATCGTGGGGAAGGCCGTCTATATACGCAGTGGTGGCACCTGGACCTTGCAGACCACCTTTGATTTTGAACCTGTCGAAACCACCTACCCTCCTTATTCAGCTTACCAAATTTCTCTAGAAGGCGATCAGTTTATCTTCTTTGGCATTCTAGATAATGGAAATTATGGTTGGGGGGTTATGGTCCGCAGTGGAAACACATGGACGAAAGAACCGATTCAAAGCTATATAGGATCAGGTCGGCTGAAACTTTCCGGAGACACGGCGCTCTTCGGCACTGCACTGCTGTCGCGTGCCATTGTCCCTAACGAAGTCCCATATGCAAGTCGATATTTTCTCAGTGGGAATACACTCCTCTTCCAGGATCGATCAACAATGCACCAGCATAGCGAGATCCATGTACGGAATCCCGTCACCAAGATCTGGGAACTACAACAGGAAATCGCAGAATACTCTGTTATCGGCTCGCCAAAGGCACTTCAGGGTGATACAGCAGTATTCACCACTTACGGAGATGATGGCCGTCCACCCGAACCCGGAGAGGAAAATCCATATATTCCCGGGACCCTGACAGTGCTTAAGCGCACGGGTATCACATGGACCAAGCAGCAGACACTGGAATTTAACCCCAATTTCGGCACCGATGCCGACATCGACGGCAATACTATTTTGGTCTCCGATCCCGGCCAGTATGACAGCTATACCCGTACAGTTCATTTCGTGGAATACGATGGGACGACTTGGCATATCACACAAAGTTTCGACGTAGACTCCGGCCCTGGAAGTGCTTCAGTTGAATTGAGCGGGGATCTGGCGCTGGTCACGGTTGAATCAGGGCAAAATGGCTTTTTCCGCACCTATCATCGCGTTAACGGAACATGGATCGAAAAAGCACCGCTCGATGCTGGCGGTATAAGTTGGTTTGACCTCAGTGGGAATACGGCTGTCATCGAAAATCGAGTTTACGTGTTCGATGGCACGAACTGGTCACTTCAGGCCACGCTGAGTCCGAACGAGCCTGTTTCAGGACAGCTTATCGGTGCCATTGAAGGCGATACCATCGTGCTGGCGAGTGAGTTCAAGTCGTTCGTCTTCACGCGCAGCGGCACAGTCTGGACACAGCAGCAGAAACTGATGATCGGCGGGTATGATATCGGCTATCCGATTAATGTAGAGCTTGCTGGTGGCGTCGCCCTGATACGCCGTTACACCTTCGACATCGGTTCCGCACCGACTGACCCGACGCCAACACCCGTTGTCACGGATGAAGTCCCGCTGCCAACGGTTGAACCAACAGCAGAAGTAACCGAAACCGTCACCCCACCGGCCACCGACGAACCAACTCCGGTGGTGACCGATGAGCCGACGGACGAGCCAACAACCGAACCCACCTCAGGGCCAACCGCAACCTCGACGCCTCAGACCGACTCCGCGCTGAACGCTAACACCGGTTTCGAAACGGGCAGCCTCGAGCCGTGGAAGGTCAGGGACAGCAGCGGCGACAAACTCAAGTGCAGCGCCGAAAAAGCGATTGCCTACACTGGTGCCTGTGCTTTCAGGTTCAACAATGGTAAGGGCAGCAGCGGCAAGCTGGTGCAGAAGATCGACTTCAGCACGCGCATGAACCCCATCAGCGGCAATGCGCTGGAGCTTTCGCTCTATGCAAAGACCAAAGGCGGCGTGGAAGGGACTGCCAAGGTCGTCGTGAGATTTGCCGATGGCAGCAGGCAGAAGTTCGGCGTCGATCTGACCGACACCGCCAAAGCGTACATGGCCTTCAGCCAGAACGAAGTCCTGACACAGACAGCGATTGCCAAGGTGAAGCTCGTCATCAGAGGGACGAATGCACAGGGCAAGCTGTTTGTCGATGATGTCACCCTGCGCAGTGTTGAAGTGTCATCCAGTCTGGATGTGCTGCCGCTGCCATAGACTTGGATTCAATTCACCTCAGCTTCTGTATTTGCATGATTCCGGATCACACACCGCTGGCATTTGGCTGACTGCCAGCGGTGTGTCCATGTGACCGATTTCATCGGCATAAAAGCCCGTGCTTCTCATCTTCCACTCATATTTGACAGTCAATAACCATTTTTAAACCATTAATGATGTCTGCAGATTTGTAAAAAGCGGTTATCAATATTGTTACATCAGCCTCAGAATTTCCGTAAGGTTTAGAAATAGTTATAAAAACAGTGCTAAATCTATATCAGAGGCATTCACAAAATCAGAAAATGAGTATAATGTGAATATCGGGTGGTCGATTGCTTCCCTACATCGCACACCACATCCCAATAGTACATCGCCTGCACCACCCGGCTGTGTTGTGCCAGCCTCGCGACATTGTAGAACCTCATCGCACCAACGAGGCTGGTATAACGGCCACACATCTTTCAAACAGGAGTCACAAAGAATGAAATATCTGTCTTCCCCACAGCATCGTCTGCGCTATTATGCTGCGCTGGGAACAGCCGTGTTGGCGTTACTCGTGATGAGTGTTCCTTCGAGTGCATCCTTACTGGCACAGGGTGGCCGCGACACTACGCCCCGTCCAAGAGTGACTCAAATGTCGAACCAGTGGGCCGTCCAACTGGCACCGGGTGCAGATGCAGACGCGATTGCCGCGCAGTCTGGCTTTGTAAACGCCGGCCCTGTGGGTGATGGCGTCTATTTATTTATCGCACAGGGTGATAACAGCGTCGACTCTCGCCGCACCCTCAGTCTGCGTTCCATCAATGGTGTGCTGAATGCTCAGCAGCAGGAACGCCTGCCGCTGGCCCCGCGTGTGATCACCGATCCCCTGCTTGGTGATCAGTGGCATCTGAACAATACCGGACAGGAAACCGGCATGGTCGCAGGTGAAGACGCGAACGTCTTCCCGGCATGGGATCTGGGCTATGACGGCACCGGTATTGTCGTAACCTCAGTCGATGACGGCCTGTGGTGGGATAACCCCGATCTTCAGCCGAACTATCGCGCAGACCTGAGCTTTGACTTCGAAGATGGTGATAATGACCCGCGCAAGGGTTCACACGGGACCGCCGTCGGTGGCATTATGGCGGCAGCGGACGACGGTTCGGCCTGTGGTGTGGGTGTCGCCTATAACGCTGGCCTCGCCGGTACGGTCAATCCGTATAACGATGCCGGTGATGCCGGTGCCATGCAGTACGGTCTGGCGGAAGTTGATGTCTACAACCAGAGCTGGGGTCCGTTCGATGACGGTGAAACGATGGAAGCCCCCGGCCCGCTGACCAATGCTGCCATTCAGAAGGGGATTACGCAGGGACGCGATGGCAAGGGTGCCATTTACGTCTGGGCTGCCGGAAATGGCAAGCTGGAAGATGATAACATCAATGCCGACGGCTGGGCCAATGACCGCCGTGTGATCGCCGTTGGCGCTTCTGACTTTACCGGAAAATCGGCTTGGTATAGCGAACCCGGTGCACCGATGCTGGTCAATGCGCCATCCAGTGGCAGCAGTGGCGGTAACTCCTACGGCACCACCACCACCGCCCCGGCTGGCTGCACCAGCGGTTTCGGCGGTACCTCCTCGGCTGCACCGCTGACCGCCGGTGTGGTCGCGCTGATGCTTCAGGCCAACCCGGACCTGACATGGCGTGATGTTCAGGCGGTTCTGGTCGCTTCGACTGACATCAATGATCCGTCACATACCGACTGGCAGACGAACGACGCCGGTTTACAGTTCAACCACTCCTACGGCTTTGGCCGCGTCAATGCAGAAAAGGCCGTCCAGACCGCGCTGACATGGACCAACCTGCCGCCGGAGATCAAGACCGAAAGCGCCTATCTGACGGTCAATGGGACCTTCAACGAGAACGACGAAAATCCGCTGACCAGCACCATCAACATCCCGCAGGACTTCGTCGTCGAGCATGTCGAGATCTATGTCAACGCACTGCACAAGTATCGCGGTGACATCACCATCAGCCTCGAATCACCCGGCGGCACCGTCAGCCGGATGCTGGAAGGCCGCAAAAACGATATCGGTGTTTCCAATCTGGTCAACTGGCGTATGACCAGCGTCGCCAACTGGGGCGAGATGTCCGCCGGAGACTGGAAGCTGAGCATCTGGGATGACTATGTAGGCGCCCCGACCACAGGGACGCTGCAAAGCTGGAAACTGGTGATCCACGGTCACAGCGCCGGTGGCACGCCGCAGGAACTGCTGGTCAACGGCGGTTTCGAAGCAGACCTCGATGGCTGGAACCTGAAATTCCCGATTGGTGACAAGGTCAAGGCCAATAAGCCAGAGAAGACCATCGCCCGTACCGGTGACAAGGCCTTCAAGTTCAAAGGGAATGAAGGTGAAGTCGGCAAGCTGGTGCAGAAGATCAGCGGTGCGCCGCTGGCTTCCCTGCTGCCGGGTGATCAGGTGACCTTCTCCGGCTGGTACAATGCCAAGATCGAACCGGGTCGTTTCGCGAGTGTCAAGATCAAGTACACGGATGGCACCAAGACCAAGATCGAACTGTCCGGTACGGCGACCGGTGCCTACGCCCCGGCTTCGCAGAGTGCGCTGCTGACTGGCACCACAGAAAAGATCAAGGTGATCGTGAAGTACGAACAGCCGACAAAAAAGGTGTTCGTCGATGACTTAAGCCTGTTCATTGGGGCCACCCCGACACGCGCTCCGCTCGGACTGCCGGGAAGCGACGGTCAACAGCCGGCCAACGATCTGCTGCCGCTGCCTTAAGCCGCTGCACAATGAGGTCAGCCTCAGAATACAACTGATGACACAAAAGGCCGCTGGTTTTCGCCAGCGGCCTTTGTATTATGGCAGACAGGGTAAGCAGGGACACCATACAGCTACAGCCTAACCCTGTACTGGATGATCCTACGAAAAACGTAAATTTGTTGATTTCAGACCGGAAATTGCCTGGAAATTTCTGACAAATCGCCCGCTGTCAAAGACATTTGTTATACTATAAGTGTCGCAATTAACTTAGATTTAATATCCCGATGTGGTAGAAGACATCTTATGCAGTCACTGGACCTGATACAGCCTGTTCTGAATGACAGTACACGCTACAGTATTCGTTATGAAGAGCGGCTGGCAATGGCGCTCAACTTCAACGTCGATGATCTGACAGCCAACCGTCTGGGCGCGATCACAGGCCGACAGGCCAACCGGATGCGGGTGCAGATGCTGAATGAAGCCAAACAGATGGGGATCGCGCTCCTGGCTGGCGTGGCCGTTGTCGTGCTGCTGGCCGCGCTGCGCTCCGGGCTGGTGACTTCCGCCGACGACGCGGAAGGGCTGGTCGGTACGCTGCTGCTGATCCTGATGGCCGCCGCCGCCGTCGCCACACTGGGCTTTGTGCTGCACCGTGGGCTGTCCGCCTATCACTTCTACAAGGACACGCAGAATCTGCGCACCGCCATAACGCAGGGCTATCTGAAACTCGATGGCCCGGAGACCGATCGTGCGGTGGTCAGCCAGCGGCGCTGGAACCCGACACGCTTTTACGCTATCGTCGATGGCAAACGCTTTCAGGTGCCCGAAATCGCCTTTATCGCGATGAAAAAGGGCGAGCCGTATGTGATATACTACGCGCCACAATCGAAGTATATCCTCTCTGCGGAGCGCCTGCGTAATGAACGAGAATTCGCCAACCACAGCAGCCCAAGCCCTGCGTGATGCCCTGAAGTTCAGCCCGGAAGACCTTGAGGCGAACCGCGCCGGGACTCTGAGCGAGGCCCAGCGTCAGAAGCTGGCACAGCGCTGTCTGCTGATGGCGGGGATGGCACTGGTGGGCGCAGTCGTGCTGTTTCTGGCGTACAGCGGCCTTCCCTCTCAGCGTGGAGACAGCCTCTCGCCGCTGGCCTTGATCGGACTTCCGATTGGGCTGGCGCTGATCGCGTTCGCGCTGTTCGAACTGCTCGCCACCTTTCTGAAATTACAGCGGGCCGCTGTCACTGTATCGCGTGGACGGGCCGAAATCGAGCTGGACCCCTCCCCGCGACGGCTGTTCGGTAAGCTGCGGCTTGGCAGTTTCGAGATGATCATCCCCAAAGAACAGTTAGCCGCCTTTCATGAAGGCGCACAGTACGCCATCTATTACACCCCTGCACCGCGACAGGTGCTTTCGGCTGAATTTATATCGAACTGATACACCAGCGCGGCTTATGACAGATCAACGACTGGAGTTTTACTGATGTCCCTCTATTTACAGGCAGAAACAACCTTTACCCTGCTGCTGGCAGCACTGCTCGGTGGGTTGATCGGGCTGGACCGCGAATCGGCGGACCGGGCGGCAGGGCTTCGCACCCACATGCTGGTCTGCATGGGATCATGCCTGTTTACACTGCTGTCCGCCTATGCCTTCGAGGGCGGTGACCCCGGACGCGTGGCCTCACAGATCCTGCCGGGAATGGGCTTTCTCGGCGCAGGCGCGATTCTCAAGGAACGCGGCACGATCATCGGCCTGACGACCGCCGCCAGCATGTGGACCACCGCCGCGATTGGCATGGCACTCGGATCAGGTGCATGGCTGCTGGCGCTGGTCGGCACGATCATCGTCTGGACGATTCTGTCGATCATGCACCGCGTCAGCCCTTCCAAGCGCACAAAAATCAGCGATCAGTAACCGCAGACGCTGGTCATCCCGTTAACCCACCCTGCTTTATGGAATACAGGACAAAAATATTATGCTGAGAATCGTGGTCGGTGCTGTCGGTGCGGGTAAGACGCAGAAAGCCCTGCACCTGATTACCGAGACCGCACGCGAGAAACGCTTCGCCCGTATCTGGGTGCTGCTGGCGACCCGCCGTCAGGAACAGGACTTCCGCCAGCGTCTGATTGAATCCACCGACGGCGAGAAGTTTTACTTCAATATCGAGTTCTTCAATTTCTATGACCTGTATCAGCGCCTGCTGAACCTGAGCCAGACCCCCGCATGGCGGATCAGTGCCGCCTCGCGCTACGGCCTGCTGCGGAATGTCATCAACACACTGGCGGAAAGCGGCGAACTGGAGCTGTATGCCGATGTCGCGCAGATGCCGGGATTTGTGCGCGTTGTCGCCAGCCTGATCGACGAGCTGAAGCAGAACCGCGTCGATCCGCAGCTTTACGCCGGGATGGCCCTCACCCGCAAGGATGCGGAACTGGCCGCGATCTATCAGCTTTATCAGAACACGCTGATCGAAAATAATCTGTTCGACCGCGACGGCGAAGGCTGGGAAGCGCTCGATCTGGTCGATGAGCTGAACGAGATTGCCCGTGATGTCGATCTGCTGGTGGTGGATGGCTATGACCAGTTCACGCGGGTGCAGTCGGAACTGCTGCTGCGCCTCTCCGAGCGCGTGGATGAGACCTTTGTCACACTGCCGACCGCGCCCGATCGGGAACACACCATCGGCCGCCGCTTTGAGCAGACACTTGAGGGACTCAAAGCCAACGCGGTCGAGGGCCTGTATACGATTGAGTCACTTGACTCGGCAGGGGCCTATCACGCTCGTGATCGTCATCTGGCGCATCTCTGCCAGACGCTGATGCACGCTCACGCACAGCGTCTCGACATCTCCGGACAGATCGACCGCGAGAAACGCGCCGGACTGTTCATGATCGAAGCACCGGACGCCGCCGCCGAAGTGGGGGCGGTGCTGCGGCGCGTCAAGCGGCTGCTGCTGGACGGCGTCTCGCCCGATCACATCATGATCTCCCTGCGCGACTGGGAACGCTATCAGCCGCAGTTCGTCAGCATGGGCCGCGCCTATCAGATCCCGCTGGTGCTGCACTATGGCGATCGCCTGAGTGATGTGCCGATCATCACCACGCTGATGAAGCTGCTCCACCTGCATGCGGAGGACTTCCCGCGCCGCGAACTGCTGGACGCACTGCGCTCACCCTATCTGAAGATCCCAGGGCTGGATGCTGTCCGCGTAGGGCTGATCGAACGCATCAGCCAGCAGCAGATCATCCTCGGCGGGCGGGAAAACTGGCTCGACGGGATCGAGCGCGTCGGCAGAGTCCTCCGTGCGGGGACAGACGAGGAAGAAGAAGATGCATCCGGTGGGACCAGCGTGCTGCTGACAGCGGAAGAGGCGAATCAACTGGCCTTCGACCTGAACGAGTTCTTCGAGCACATCACACCGCCAGCGCAGGCCTCACTCGATCAGTATATCCAGTGGCTGGAAGGGCTGATCGGTGGTGATCCGCTGGACACGCCAGACGATGACGAGGGGGACTTCAGCCTGTGGGGTGAGTCGTATCACTTCGCCATGATCGCGTGCGCCCGCGATGCCGATGAGCGCGTGGCCGCCCGCGACCTGACCGCCCTGCAAACCCTGAAACTGACCCTGCGCAGCCTGATGGAAGCACGCCAGCTTCTGCTGAATCTTTCCAGCGGAGCTGGCGCACAGCCGCGCACCCTGGCATGGGATGATTTTTACACCCAGTTGATCTCCGCCATCGATGCCGCCGAGATCAACCCGCATCCCAGCCGCAGTGGTCGTGTGCTGGTGACAACCGCAGTCAATGGACGCGGTCTGCCTCACCAGCATGTGATGATCCTCGGCCTGTCCGAAGGGCTGTTTCCCCGGCCAGCGCCGCAGGACCCGTTCTATCTGGACTCCGAGCGCCGCAGCCTGAGTGAACGAGGTGTCGAGCTGACGAGTGCATCCGAGCGGGCCAACGATGACGGTGTCTTCCTTG
Organism: Chloroflexota bacterium; assembly: GCA_023430545.1. Lineage (GTDB taxonomy): Bacteria > Chloroflexota > Anaerolineae > Aggregatilineales > Phototrophicaceae > JAEZAF01. The sequence goes on along the minus strand of JAEZAF010000023.1, from coordinate 12,028 downwards.
AGCTGATCGCGCTGCCCACCCATTCACTGACGCTGACACGCCCGACTGCGCAGGATGGGCAGCCGTGGGCGGAGAGTCATCTGTGGCGTGCAGTGCGCGATACCTTTGACGGCCTGCCAGTGGAGCGTATCAAGGCCGGGGATGTCGTCACCGTTCAGGACGCGGCTTCGCTCAGTGAAGTGGCGCTGGCCGTCGCGGATGCACTCAACACGCCCGATGAATCACCCATCGCACCGGATGATCAGACCGGCACCTATCACCGCTGGCTGATGGAGCAGCAGTCGGCCTTCTGGGAATACATCCAGCACAACAGCCGCATCGAGGCGGACCGTGTCTCCGAAGAGGTGCCGCACGATCCCCATACCGGCCACATCCGCAGCCCGGAGATCGTCGCAGACATCGCCTCGCAGCTTGCCTCCAGCCGAATCTGGAGCGCCAGCCAGTGGAACGCCTACGGTGTCTGCCCCTATCACTTTTTCGCCGAACGTCTGCTGAAGCTGGAAAAGCTGAAGCCCGCCGAAGAGGGGATGGATGTGCTTCAGCGTGGCAGTCTGTATCACGAGATCCTTCAGCGGACCTATCAGACCGCCATCGACGAAGGTCTGACAATCTCGCCGGAGAATCAGGATTTTATGCTGGACGTCCTGCGCGATAATACACTGCGCGTCTGTCGCACAGCACCGCATCTCTACGGATTCCGCCCCACCGCCCTGTGGGCACAGGAACAGACCACACTGCTCCGTCGGCTGGAACGGCTGGTGATCAAAGACTTCTCGTCAGAGCATGTCCTGCACAAACAGTTCCCGCAGCTTGAGCGCCGTCCCTATCTGGTGGAAGCGCCCTTCGGGTTTGCGACGTCGGACGATAACACGCACCCTCCGGTACCCGTTGAGATTGATCTCGGCGAGCATGGCAAAGTGCGGCTGCGCGGCATGATCGACCGCATCGACCTTGTTGGGGATCAACTTTATATCTTCGACTACAAAAGCGGCTCGACATCCTTCAGTGTGCCGGACATGCGCAGTGGACGTAACTTCCAGATGGTGATCTATCTGCTGGCGGCAGAGGCGATACTGGCGCAGATCCAGCAAACAGAGGGTATCCAGCGCAGCCCTCGCGCAGTCGCTGGCGGTGGCTTCTGGCATCTGAGCAGTAATAAGCTGACAGGCAGGCTGGAACTGCCGAAAGACAATGACGTGATCGCCGATGCAGTGGAGAAGATCCGCGATTTTCTGCCTGCGATGCGCAGCGGTCAGTTTGTGGTGGATGCATCCGGCACGAAACCCGGTGAGGCCTGCACAAGCTACTGTGACTTCGACGAGCTGTGCCGCCTGTGCAGACTGGGCATCACCAAACAGATTGAGAATCGGGTCTGAGGCTCAATAAAGCGTAAGCGCGAACCCTTGAGCTGTGAGGGTTCGCGCTTACTGGTGTGGAAAGATACGTAAAGGGGAAACGTATCTTTGCTCCTTCTCAGGGAGTGCGGGAACCCAATCGAAGGAGAATCGCCTGCTTGCATCTTCTAACTATGGTGGTAACAACACGCTTGCGGGATGCTGCTCCTAGAAGATAATTACATTGTATAACTCATCTGATACCCTGAAGAATTAAGACTCTCAATTTCCAACATGAGAATTTAATGATTGCACTCAACTGCTTCAGTATCAACATCTGACAGCATGGAGAATTACACACATTGCCGGTGTGTAAAATCAGGCGCGACGATCTGAGATCGTCGCGCTTGTGTCTGGCATATAGAACATGGCGTGAATCGCGCTGCTGATGCCTAATCCGCATCCGGGATGATCAGGATCTGCCCGACCGCCAGCCGATTCGGGTTGGCGAGGCTGTTGGCGGCGACAATCGCATCAATCGTCACGCCGTAGCGCTGCGCGATGATGAACAGCGTTTCACCTGCGGCCACTTCATGCGTGCGCCCCGTCTCCGGCTGAGTAGTGGCCGTCGCACGACCTGGTGGAGGCAGCGGCGTCGCACCGCCAGCCGGTGTACTGATCTCGTCTTCATCATCATCCGCGACCACATTATCGCCGCAGTCCGGGATAATCAGCTCCTGATTGATCTGGATAAAGTCGGTCTCCTGAATCTCAGGATTGACGGCACGAAGATCAGCAAGGCTGACCTCCAGATCCAGCGCGATACCGAAAAGCGAATCGCCGCGCTGGACGACGTAAATGCATTCCTCATCGACTTCCGCCGCGTCTGTGCCGCCGAAGTCCAGCAGATCAGTCGGTGTCGGCAGCAGATCGCCCGCACCCGTGCCGGGTGTCCCTGCTGCGCCCGGTATCCCACCGACCGTCCCCGCGCCGCCAGTGAGATCAATCGGCCCGCTGGGCACACCCGGTGTGATGAACACGCCTTCAGGTGATGCCGAGGCTTCTTCAGTCGCCAGTGGATCGAGCATACCGTTATCCTCGACATCCGGTGTCTGGCTGGGTGGCAGGGTGAAGATCAGCGGTGCATCGGTGTCGCCAGACTCATCTTCAGTATCCGTTGTGGACGTTTCATCTTCGCCCCCGTCCAGATTGACTTCCGTGCCCGTGTCTTCGGTGGGAAGCGGGGCAAACGTCGGCGTCAGGCCGTCCAGACTCCCTGCCTCTTCCGTCGCATCCACAATCTGCGAAACGGATGTCACGGCGGTGGTCGGCGTGCTGCCATCCACCGGCTCGAATGGCCCATCTGCCTGACGACTGCACGCGCTGACGACCAGCGCCAGCATCAGTATCGCCACGACGGGGCGCAAACGCGCCGCCCGCTGAGAAACACGCGACAAACTCGATACACTCAACGAAAAGAACGAAGCCGGTTGAAACTGCATCGGCTGCATCTCCTGACTTTTAGGTTCAGAAACAGCGCCTTGCCCCCATCAGACGACAGGGCGCAGGCTGGCTGTGGATAACGATTTTGCTGATCAAGCATACAACGAATGCAGACAGGACGCAAAGCATCCTCCGTACAAACATTAATGCACCCATAATTTTCGCGTAAGGTTTGTTTATGGGTTAATTTGACAAACCAATTTATAAGAAAAATTAAGATTCTGGTTGCCAACTTACCAATCGACCCATTAGAATGAAAGAGCTTAATGTAATGAGGATGCCGATTCGCATGGCATCCCGCAAGACGTGAAGAGGCACCTATTATGGCCCAGTCTGAACCTGTAATTCTGGTCGTCGATGACGATGACAGCGTGCTGAAACTCGCTGAGGCAATCTTGAAACGTGTAGGGATGCAGACCGTGCTGGCGAAAAATGCCAGCGAAGCCGCATCCGTCCTGAAGGGAAGGCAGATCCCGGATCTGATGGTCCTCGACCTGATGCTGCCGGATGTCAGTGGACTGGAATTTTTACGGCAGGTACGCGCCAAGACCAACTTTGATCAGCTTCCGGTGCTGATCCTCTCGGCGATGGCCGACCCCGATCGCATCCGCGAAGGATTGTCCACCGGGGCAGACCGCTACCTGACCAAACCCTATCTCTCTAACAACCTCGCCCCCACTATTCAGGATATGCTGCGCACCGGGCGTGTTCAGCGGCGGTAGATCCACCGGATTGGAATGTTGCAGGCCCGGCGCCGCTCACTATAATCATCGTCGCACACTGTTTTTAATTTCAACCGATGCTGACAGTCGGCATCGTTACAGGCATCTGGCAGTCCGTGGAGTGATTGTGGAACAACCGACGATGAATGAAGCGGAACTGACGCTGCTGAGCCTGCTCTCCGAAAGCCCGCGATACGGACATGAGCTTCAGGCGCTGATCGAGGAGCGCGGCCTGCGTGAGTGGATCACGATTGGCTTCTCGTCGATCTTTTACCTGCTCAACAAGCTGGAGAAGCACGGGCTGATCGTCGGCGAGACTTACAGCGACGCCAGCGGGATGCCGCGCAAGCGCTACACCCTGACCGAAGCCGGAAGCGGTGTACTGCAAACCGCCGTCGCCGATCTGCTGCGACAGCCGCACGCCCTCGGCAGCGGATTTGAACTCGGCCTCGCCAATCTGCACATCCTGAAACCGGCACAGGTCTTCCGCGTACTGACCCATCACCGCTCCGATCTGCGCCAGCGCTACGCCACCATCGAGCAGTCATACCAGCGACATCAGCGTGAAGCGGGGACGGCGATTGACCCCATCAGTGCGCTGTACACGCACAGCCTGACCGTCATGGGCGCGGAACTGACATGGCTGGATAACTTCCTGCAGGAATGGGTGCAGCGCTATCCCGGCGCAGATAGATCAGCCGAAAAACCTGCCAACGCCGAGACGAAGAACGCGCACACCGCCGCGACCGTGTCCATACGCCGCACCACCCCCGATGTCGCCAAGCGCCTGCAGAGAATCAGACGGCCAAAGGATCAGTCCTGAAGCGCTGACCTGAAACGCATATTTGCCATGCCAGCAACCAGCAGACACCACAAACAGCGCTGCTGGCTTGTGTACTATGCCGGGATCAACCATCCGGCAGAATGAAAGACCCGATACAATGACAACCCAGAAGCAGCCTCATTTATTACGCCGCCTGCTTAAATTACAGAATCCGTTTATGAGCAGGCTGCTGCGTTCGTCTCGTCACGGCATGGTCAGTGACCGGTATATGCTGCTGACCTTCACCGGATGCAAGACCGGCAGGATCTTTACTACACCGATCACCTACCAGCGCGTTGATGACCGCGTCTTCGTCGTGACCAGTGAAAACTTCGGCTGGTGGAAGAACCTGCGCGGCGGTGCCGAAGTCGAGGTCTTCATCCGTCATCAGAGCTATCGCGGGCTTGCGACGGCCTCACGTGACCCAGAGCGAATCGCAGAAGCGCGGGATGCGGTCTACCCGCGCCTCTCGGAGAAACAGAAGCGAGACTTTATACCCGGCAAGGTGGCAGTTGAAATCCGGCTTCAGGATGTGAGGGTTTAACCACCTTCCACCATCAATAGCAGGCCCTACTCAATCGCACAGGCGATCATCCTGATCGGATGCTGATACAGCACCAGTACGGTGATGATTGACAGACCTACCGTGAGCATCAGGGCGCGGGTGCGCGTGCTGAGGAATGTGCGCTGCCACAGGCCAAATGACGCGGCGGCAAACATCAGCCCCAGAACCGGAAAAAATGCAGCGAACAGCCACAGAATATCTCCCGCTGCACGATGCTGTTCATAAAGCGCACCCGAAATACCGCGCTCCTGATAGGCTTCGTGACACGTTAGCGGATGGCCGAGGCCGGCTTCCGCATTCCAGATGACCGGCGCACTGGTCACGGCACTGACCAACACGAGCACCCCCAGCATCAGCACAATCACATAGGCGATCAGCCAGAATATCCCGCGGCGAGGGCTTGTATCCTGAGATAGCGTGAGGGTTTGGTTTGGCATCTGCATGTGAGTATCTCCATAGATCATTACCGTTCATCCTATCAGACACCCACAGCAGCGAATCCGTTTCTCCGTGATGCACCTTCAGCGATCAGCAGTAGCTGCAAGCTGCAAGTCGCAAGCTATCAGCTAATGACTAACGACTATGGACTAACGACTATCACGGCGGGATCAGTTCGAAGGCCACATAGCGCGGGCTGTCCCAGTCGGAGCTGATCGCAAAACCGGCGGATTCCAGTGCGGCCAGCCATGCCCTGATGTCGTGGTCATGCGGCGCGATAAAGTAGCGCGGCGCGGTGTCCGGGTTGAGCAGCGCATCAGCCGCCAGCACCTCCGGCGCGGGATAGTGCACACGGCGCTTATCCGTCCACGGGCCGAGGTAGTAGCCGAGTTCCCATCCCAGCCACGGATCATACAGAATCGCGCCAAGCGGCTTGTCATTCAGATGATCGGCCAGCGCGATGATCCCGGCATCACGCGGGCGGTCGTCAGTCGGATAGCGCGGCGGATAGGCCGACAGCAGCATCACACCCGCCACCAGCAGCATCAAAATCACCTGTAGGGACACGGCACTGCCGTGTCCGTTGTACCTGCCACAGACACGATTTAACGCTGACATCCCCTGCGCCAGCCCAGCCCCGACCATTACCGCCAGCAGCGGCACCACCGGCAGCAGATAGCGGTCATAAAGGTTGAAGGCGACCAGCCAGTGCGCCAGCAGATACACAGCGCTGTACACCATCAGCGGAACCAGCAGCGGCCAGTGTACGCGACGCAGGCCGCTCAGACCAGCAAGCAGCAGCGCCATCGTCACCAGCGGCGATCCGAAAAAGGTGCCGAGATACGCGCCCCACACTTCGAGACGCGGCAGCAGTTCATCTGCACGCACAAAAGCGCGTTCCGGGTTGTTGTTGACCGCCGCCTGCGTGAACAGGCTGGCCGCATCGAAGGTGCTGGCACGCACTGCATCCCAGACGAACAGCATTCCGCCCCCGATCAGGAAGGCGACAAGTAGCTGTATGACGAGCAGCCCCCCTCCTGATCTAAAACTGAATTTCACACCTTCCCCACGTCGGTAAAAGTCCGTAGTAGGCAACTCATCCCTCTTACTCTCAACAGCGGGAGCATCCGTCGCCCGTACCGAGGGAAAGGAAGGATATTGTGTTGCGGAGTGTGCGAAAAAGTCCTCCCCTGTCAACGGGGGAGGATTTAGGTGGGGGTTTTTTGGGGTCGGACATGATCGGTGGCTGAACATCACCAGCCACAGCGACAGCGGCAGCAGAAACACACCCTGCTGTTTGCTCCAGACAGCCAGCGCCAGCCAGACACCCGCCCACAGCGGACGCCCTCGCGCCGCCATCACCAGCGATGCCAGACCACAGGCCAGCATCAGTGGATCGGTGAAGGCCGTCGCGCTGAAGGCGGCATGAAACGGCGAAAGTGCCATCAGCAGCGCGGCGATCAGCGCAGCATCCCGTCGGCGTGTGAGGGTGCGAGCAAGGGTATAGGTCAGGGCGATAGAGACGATACCCGCCCAGACCGAAGGCAGACGCGCCGCAAGCTCGCCGGTAGGCAGATCGAGATCCAGCACGCCTTTACTGTTGGTGAAGACACCAACCCCATGCATCGACAGCGCGGCGGCATACAGACTCAGCGGCGGCTTGTCCAGCGCACCGGGGAACATCCACTGACCGTGGACGGCGGCATCACGGGCGAAGGTAGCGAACAGTGCTTCATCCGGGTGAAAGCGGATGGCCTGCGTCAGCACATCGATGCGCAGCCACGCGCCGATCAGCAGGACAGCGATCAGTAAAAGCCGGTCTTTCAGTGCGGATGGCCTCAGAGATTCAGGTGCTTCAGGCCGGATTCGCGGCGGCACTATCCGGTGAGAGGTAGACCGTGTCGTCGGCCTGCGGCTGTGTAGCCCTGACCGGCATCTTCACCGTGACGACGTACTGCGCCCCCACCATCCCCACCAGCCACCAGAAAACGAAAATGAAGCGATCCCATAACGTGATTGCATCCGCCAGCCCGAAGACCGCGTGCGCGATGAAGCATCCGGCCAGCGTGACGGCCATCATCCGCGCCTCGGATCGCTGTGGGCTGACACGCCACAGCCGCACCAGCATCCACAGCCCCACACCGTGCAGACCGATATACAGCAGCATCCCCGGCACGCCCATATCCGCCCCAATCTGAAGCAGTTCGTTATGAGCATGAGGCAGTACACGGTCTTCGTAGCGCTCCACCGGATAAAGTTTACGCACATCGCGCAGGCGGTACTTGTTCATACCGACACCGGTCAGCGGATAGTCGATAATCATATCGGCTGCGCTCTGCCAGATCAGCACGCGGCTCCGCCAACTGTTTTCATCGCGCTGTTCGAGGTTGGTATCCGGCGAGAAGATGCCGATAAACAGCACGACTTCCAGCACGGCAAAGGCGATCAGCGAGACCCATGCCAGCCCCTGCCAGCGTCCACGCGGGATCAGCCACACAATCAGAATCGCCATCGCGAAGATCAGACCGGCGATCGCCATGCGGCTCTGTCCGAGGAACAGCGCCAGCCACAGCGCGAAGAAAGCCGCCGTCGCCAGATTGCGCCGCGCACCCGGACGGTTTTCGCGCCAGTCGAAGATCGCGATCCCGGCGGCAAACGGCATCAGCCATGCGATAGCCCCGGCGATCTCGTTGACGTTAAAGCCTTTCACCGCGCCGGGAAAATTGGTGATGCGCGGCAGCACACTCGTGATCGGCTTCAGCAGCAGTGATTTATCCGCCCACTGTGATGATCCAAGCGCCAGCACGCCCACCAGCAGCGACAGCAGCAGCGTGACGATAATCAGCCGGTCGGTGCTGCGGCGTCGGCGGGCGAACTCGATCACCGCCAGCGCCAGCGGGACCGCCATCAGGGCGCGGCTGCCAATCCACAGCGAACGCGTGAACGGCGCGACCTTGTAATTGATCAGTACCAGCGCGATCAGCGCCAGCAGCAGCGCATCCAGCGGCGTCGGCGTCCACAACCGGCGGTGGACGATCACACGGGCGATCAGCGGTGGCAGAAACAGGAGCAGAAATTCGAGGCGTTCCGGTGTCATCCAGAAAAGAAAAACGGTCAGTGCCAGCAGGTACGGTTCAAACCGGAGCACCCACACTGCAAGGGTTTTGAGAGCGTTCCAGAGGACGTTCAAGGGTCAGCGCTTCCGTTCTTGTTGAATTCAGGATCAGGATGTTCAAAATCAGCTCGTCAAGCATATGTAACGTGCATCACATGCACCGTGCAGGATCTTAGCATTCTGACCGTCGGGTAACAAGGTTTTGCGGTGTATTTGCATCTTCAGAGATCGCTTCTGAATGCTTATCTAATCAGCGGGCACGGCATCATGTAGGGGCCGGATTCTTCCGGCCCTACTTCAGGAGTCTTGAAGCGGAAAAGCACCTCTCATCCCTAACCCATCCCGGCATTGCAAGCAGTGTTAACCACTCACTACCGACGGGAAGGGATCAACCACCCCACTCACACACAAAAGTCCTTCCCTCGGAAAGCAAATCGAAGATTTGCCGAGTGGGGGAAGGATTTAGGATGGGGGGCTTTTTCGCCTCAAAACACCTTAGTGCTGCGTCCGCCGTTTCCATAAATATTCAGATACGTCCTATTCCCACTGCAACCTCTGCCCCTCAACCTGCGTATGGGAATTTACGTTTCATTTACCCTGCACCTTGATCGCGTCCCGTATGATAGACATTGTGCGGTTTCCATAGCATCACTCGACATGCATCATCAACCTGTCCAATGTACGAGCAAAGACCCATGACCGACACCCTCCCCCTTCGCATTGAGCATCTCTCCAAAACCTTTGGACGTGGCAAACGCCGCGTCGCTGCTGTTCAGGATCTGTCGCTTCAGATCGAGCCGCGTCAGGTGTACGGCTTTCTTGGCCCAAATGGGGCCGGAAAAACCACCACCATTCGCATGATCCTCAACCTGATGCGCCCGACACACGGTGAGGTGCATATCTTCGGGCAGCACAACGTCCAGTCGCCGGAGGTTCTGCGCAAAATCGGCTCACTGGTAGAAGGCCCGGCCTTTTATCCCTTCCTGAACGGACGTGACAACCTCACCGTGCTGGCCCGCACCGCAGGCGACTATAACCCAAAGCGCATCGACGAACTGCTGGCACTGGTGGACCTGAAGAAAGCGGCGCGGCAGGCCTATAAAACCTACTCACTCGGCATGAAACAGCGTCTGGGAGTCGCGGCAGCCCTGCTGAGCGATCCCCCGCTGCTGATTCTGGACGAACCCACCAACGGCCTCGACCCGGCAGGTATTCAGGAAATCCGTCACCTGATCCGCCGACTGGTCGATGATATGGGCAAGACAGTCTTCCTCTCCAGCCATCTGCTCAGTGAAGTCGAGCAGGTCTGCGACCGTGTAGCGATTATCCATAAAGGCGTACTGCTGCGTGAAGGCAACGTCAGTGATCTGCTGGGCGAACAGCAGCGCGTGCGGGTCGAGACCAGCGTAAAACCCGACCAGCTCGACATGCTCTCCGCCCGCTGGCCGCTGACACCGAACGGAAGCGCCGCCTATCTCGAAGCCACCCGCGACGACATCCCCGGCATTGTGCGCCTGCTGACCGAACACAATATCGACATCTATCACATCTCCAGCCAGCACCGCAGCCTGGAAGAATACTTCCTCGAAGTCACCTCACAGGAACAGGAGTAGCCGCCATGCTGAATCTGATGCTTGCAGAATGGAAGAAGACCACCGGCAACCGTTTGGGGGCTGGCCTGCTGTTATGGCTTTTCCCGGTCGGGGCCATCATCATCTCATTGCTGATGTTTGTCGTCCTGCTCTTCTCTGATAGCTACCGTCAGACGATGAGTACACAGACCGCCTTCTGGCAGCAGAGCTTTGAATTACCCTGGACGATTGTGAACAGCGAAATCGGGCGCGGGATCATGCTGGCATTCACAGCGATCACGCTGGCCGGTGAATATGTGTGGGGGACGTGGAAGAACCTCATCCCGCGCAGCCGCCGCTGGAAGTTGATTCTGGCGAAGTTCATCATGATCAGTCTGGTGATCGTATTCAGTTACATCGTCTTTACGCTGGTACTCGGCCTGACCGATACGCTGCTCAAAATTACAGCGGGGGCACCAGTCTCACCGGCAGTCACGGCGGAAACGCTGAGCGAAACCGTCGGTACATATCTGGTGCAGGCCGCGACTTCATTCGGCGCGGCATGGATCGCGGTCGGATACGCTGCCATCGCCGCCATGCTGACGCGCTCTGTACTGGGATCACTGGTGATCAGCTTTCTGGCGCTGATCGCCGAACAGGGCGTGCTGCTGATCTGCTTCATGCTGGTACAGTTTCTGGGCCTGCCAGGCGAGATCCTGCGCATCTACTACTTCACACCGAGCTATAACCTGACCAACATCACATCGCATCTGGTGAATAACACCCCCTACCATCCGCTGAATTTTCAGGGGGCGCAGCCCGGATTCGCCACCTTCGAGCCGCATACACTGGCGGGATCGGTCGCGGTTGTGGTGATCTTCGGCGTGCTGGTTGCGGCGATCACGATTGCGCTGTTCCGCCGACAGGACATCGTCAGTTAACTAACTGTCAGTTAACCCATGACGCCGCCGCACTCTCCAGCCTATAATGGGCAGAACTATCGAATATCAGGATAGGCTGTGAGGGTGCTGGATTGAAATTTTCTGCGATTGCCGGGCTGGTGTGCGATATGGACGGCGTGCTGTGGCGCGGCGACGAACCGCTGGACGGCCTGCGGATGCTGTTCGGCTGGCTGCACGAGCGCCAGATCCCGTATATGCTGGCGACCAATAACAGCAGCAAAACACAGGATGATTACATCGCGAAACTTGCGCGGATGGGTGTCACCGGTGTGCGCCCGGACCAGATCATCACCTCGTCGATTGCCACCGCGGAGTATATGCGCCCACGCTATCCCGCCGGGACGCGGGTCTATGTCGTCGGCATGGGCGGCATCCGTGCGGCACTGGAGTCGGTTGGCTTTGATGTCCTGCCCACCGACGAACCCTTCGATGCGCTGTCGCCAGCACAGGTGGTCGTCACCGGTGTTGACTTCGCCCTGACCTACACCCAACTGACAACCGCATCGCTGCATCTTCAGTACGGTGCAGACTTCATCGGGACCAACGCCGACCGGAGCTTCCCCATCCCGCAGGGCGAATCCCCCGGAGCAGGCAGCATTCTGGCACTGCTTCAGACCGCCACCCGACGTGAACCGGTCGTGATCGGCAAGCCGCGTGCGCCGATGTTCGAATCCGCATTGCAGGCGATGAATCTGCCAGCAGCGTCCACGCTGATGCTCGGCGACCGGCTGGACACTGACATCGCCGGGGCACAGGCGCTTGGGATGCCGACCGCGCTGGTCCTGACCGGTGTCACACAGGCCGACGATCTGCTGGATCAGCAGGTGTGGGCAGATGTGGTCTATGAAGATCTGCCCGGTTTTGTCCGCGCATGGGCCGGTGATGACTGGTTCGTCGCGTGGAAAAAATCCGAACGCGCCCGTGCAACATAACATCGTGCAGCCGTATCACCGCATATACGCATTAGGTGAAGATGTTTTGAGGTCGAAAAGCCC
>JAEZAF010000047.1 GCA_023430545.1 Chloroflexota bacterium | reverse complement strand
ATGATGAACAGCTTGTCGTGATGCGCAATCACTGCCTGTATTTCGAGACCGCAGGCCGCAGGATCCTGATCGATACCGGCATGGGCAATCGTCTCGATGAACGCGGAGTCGCACGCTGGCATCTGACACGTCCGCAGGGGGATGTCATCGCCGCGCTGAACCGCTTAGGCATACAGCCCTCGGATATTGATCTGGTGATTGACACTCATCTGCACGCCGACCACTGCTCCGGCAATGTTTATCTGGATGAGTCCGGCGAGTTAGTGCCGACGTTCCCGAATGCCGAATACGTCGTCCAGCGTCGTGAGTATGAAGACGCCATGCGCCCCAACGAGCGCACCGCCGCCACCTATCTGCCGGAAAATTATGCACCGCTTGTTTCAAGCGGCCAGATGCGCCTGCTGGACGGCGATACCGAACTCGCGTCGGGAGTATGGGGCTATGTCACACCGGGGCACACGCCGGGACACATGAGCGTGATGATCGAGAGCGCCGGTCATCACGCCCTCTATACCTGCGACATGGCGACCTATGCCATCCACTTCGAGCGGCTGGGCTGGATGACGGCCTATGATGTCGAGCCGCTGGTAACGCTCGAGACCAAACGCCGCTGGCAGACGTGGGCACTGGAGCATCAGGCGCTGCTGTTCTTCCCGCATGATCCGGTACGTCCGGTGGGGCGTGCCAGCCTGAACGCAGGTGGCAAATTCGCGGTCGAGCCAGTGCATGTGGAGTATGCATGAGATGTCTGGGACGTGGTACATGCCGTGCATATCGCTGCGTCTGCTGGTAACACGACATAGAGCGTATTTGAAAATTCAGAAAACCTGCCTGAGTCTTATGGAAACGCCGGACAACGCAGGCGTTTACGTACCGCGCATTTATGCGCCATGTAGGGACAGGGCCTGTCCGATGTAAAAATCTGAACCGAACTAAAATACCTCCCCCTGAAAGAAGGCTGTAATGGCATTACTGTTAGGAATCGATCTCGGCACATCGAGTGCGAAGGCGCTGCTGCTGGATGCAGAAAACGGGCGGGTTTTGGCCGTCGGGCAGCAGGAGTACCCGCTGATGCAGCCTGCGCCGATGTGGGCGGAACAGAATCCAGAGGACTGGTGGCAGGCGGCGGTGACGGCGGTGCGCCAGTGCCTGCGCGAAGGGGATGCGCGTGATGTTGTCGCGATTGGGCTGACCGGTCAGATGCACGGCGGTGCTCTGTTGGACAGCGCGAATACGCCGCTTGCGCCCGCGATCATCTGGGCGGATGCCCGCAGTGGGGCGGTGGCGCAGGCCATGACCGATCACATTGGGGCGGAGCGCTTCTGCCAGATCGCCGGAACGCTGCCTGCGGCGGGTTTTCTGGGGCCGACGCTGCGCTGGGTTCAGCAGCAGAACCGCAAGCTGTTTGACCGCATTGACCGTATCGTACTGCCGAAGGATTATCTGCGGCTGAAACTGACGGGTGAAGCGGCCACCGACATCAGTGATGCATCCGCGACGGCGCTGTTCGATGTCAGCCGAGGGACGTGGTCGGTGGAACTGCTGAAGGCCTTCGAGCTGCCTGAGCGCATTTTCCCAAAGGTGCTGCAATCGTCAGAGGTGGCGGGGACGCTGCAAACAGAAGCGGCAGATGTGCTCGGATTGAGCGCTGGCCTTCCGGTAATTGCCGGATGCGCGGATCAGCCTGCGCAGGCACTGACCAACGGCCTGATTTCCCCAGGTGCCGCCTCGCTGACGATTGGCACAGGCGGTCAGATCTTCGCGCCGGTTGCTTTGAGTCCGGGCCAACCTGCGCCGACTGATCCGCGCCTGCATCTGTTCTGTCATGCCGTGCTGGAGATGCATTATCTGCTGGGCGCGACGCTGTCCGCCGGGCTGTCGCTGCGCTGGCTGCGTGATCTGTTCGGGATGCAAAATCTGCCTGATGCCTATGCACGCCTGAGTGCGGAAGCGTTGAGCATCCGGCCCGGTGCAGAGGGACTGATCTTTCTGCCGTATCTGGCTGGAGAGCGCACGCCGCACATGAACGCCGAGGCACGCGGCGGTTTTATCGGGCTGCGGCTGCATCATACCCGTGCGCACATGGTCCGTGCGGTGATGGAAGGGGTGGTTTTCTCGCTGCGGCAGGTGCTGGAACTGGTGCTGCAAACCGGCGGACTTTCAATCAGCACGCTGACCGCATCCGGCGGTGCGCTGGAAAATGCGCTGTGGCAGCGGCTGGTCACTGATATCACCGGCTTACCGCTGGCGAAATCACTTTCGACCGAGCAGACGGCGACCGGTGCGGCGCTGCTGGCGGGCATCGGGGCAGGGATCTATGGATCGTTCGCTGAAGCATCCGCACAGACGGCGAGGCGGGCATCACCGGTTGAATCCGATCCTGTGCGTCAGACGGTTTATGAGCCGATCTATCAGCAGTTCTGCACGCTGTATCCGACATTGGAAGGTGATTTTCGTCATCTTTCGGGGCGCGTGTGATTTTCAGTAAATAAAACGGCGGATACCAGATTTACGGTATCCGCCATTCTATTGGGAAAGCGGCAGCGCAGGCGATGTCCCTGCTTGCGCTATGGCGCGGCTGGCGTCACCTGTGGGGTAGCGGCAAACGGCGCGGCCAGTGTCAGCACATCCATCGTGGCGGCGAACTGTGTCAGTTCAAATTCTGCCGTCTGTGTCTGCTGGACTTCACTGTACGGATTGGGCGTGATGGTCGGCATGGGTGTCGGCGTTGATGTAGGCAGATAAGGAGGATTGCTCACCAGATTGGTCAGCACATCCACCATGTCTGACGGGATCTGATAGACCGTGCTGACATCCTCGTTGATGATGGCATAGTAGCGCGGCTGTGTCGGGTTCTTGACGCCGATATCTACGCGATAGGTCCCGCCGCTGGCATCGGTCCCGATAAGTGTGTAGCGCGGGTTATCCAGCCCAAAGCTCGTCAGTTCGACATCCGAAAAGCGGGTTGCAGACTGTAATGCTGCAAAGACTGCCACCGCGTTTTCGGCCTGCGTGAAGTCCGGTCCCATTTCGGACAGAGTCGTCGCTTCGGAGATCGCCCAGACGCTCGCGTCCGGTGCGAGAGTCACGGTCGGTGTGATCAGCGGGTCGAGGGTGGCCGTTGGCGCGGCGGATTCTTCCGTCGGCTCTTCCGTCACTTCGTCGGTCACTTCGACCGTTGCTTCTTCAGTCGCTTCTTCCGTCGACTCGTCGGTCACTTCAGGCGTCTCCGATGCTTCGTCGGTTGCCTCTGTGGCTGACTCTTCGTCCGATTCCTCAGTCTCGATGGCTTCTGCGGTGACATCTGTGTCCGCTGTCGCTTCAGCCGCTGCGTCATCGGTCGCGACGACTTCCTGTGTCTCGATCTGTTCGATCTCGACCGACTGCGCCTCGCTGAAGGTTGTACGCGTCAGCACGGTCTTCGCACCGGTAGACGGTTCGAGGATCTCCAGACGCGTCAGGGTCGCGGCATCCAGCCCAGCGAATAACGGACCGGCTTCAGCAGTCGGTGTTGTGGTGGTGTCCGTGGTTGGTGCATCCACCTGGCTGTTATTGAAAATCAGCACGGCAGCGATGATGACCACACTGCCAAGCAGTAACGCGAGTGTTCCACGATTCAAGCGCATGGCATCAGCTTCCTTTCATTGACTCAGGCTGGGGCATCTCGGCGGCACGCTGTGTTTCTGCCCGGCGCGACCACCATACAAAGAACCCTAGAATCAGCACGCCGAAGGGCAGGGCAAAGACGGTGACCAGATTGATCGTCGTCAGGGTCTGCTCGGTGGCGAAGATCGGTGCATCCTGTGGGCGTGCCTCACGGGTGAGGGCAGGCGGGATGCGGGTGAAGTAGTCTTCGAAGTTGGTCGCCCAGATCAGCGTGCTGATGGTCATGTCGATATTCAGCACATTGGCTGCACGGAATTGCAGATAGCGGTTGGTCGCAAAATCCTGACTGCCGACGAGGACGATCCGCGAACCAGTCTGCGCGTTCTCGGCAGCAGCGGCCAGCAGGAACGGCCCGGTGACATCGGTCTCGGCCTGCTCGGATTCGCCCCCGGTCACGGCCTCTATCGACTTGGAGAATGAGGTGGCGGATGAATTGATAATCGGCGTCACCGTGATATTCTCCGGCGCGGCATCTGCGGTCACGATGGGATGTGCATAGCTGAAGACGAAGGCCGGGTCCTGCACCGCGTCGAATGCCTGCGTGATCGTGTTCCCCTGAACATAATCGAACGTGTAGAGTTCAAATGGAGACTGGAAAGCCTGTGTTTCGTCCAGTACGACATCTGTGCTGAAGCTGAGGCCGTAGTTGGTGCTGAGGTAGTTGTTCAGGTTGTCGGCGGTTGCCAGTGACTGCTCGCCGTCCAGATTGATGGCAGCGTAGATGATTGCATCCCCACCCTGATCGAGATAGCCTGTCAGCGCGGCCAGCCCTTCGTCGGAGAGTGGTGTTTCACCACCGGGGATGATCAGCACGGTGCCATCGACCAGCGGATCACTGAGATTGATTGTGCCGGAAGTGAGGTCGAGCAGTGATACCTGTTCGGCAGTCCAGTCAAGCTGATCGGTCATGACGCCGCCAAGCTGCGACAGCCCTTCCGCGCCGGTGTCTTCCAGTTCAGCGCCATCTTCCACACTGAGGATGTAGGCGCGGAAGTCACCAGTAGCCGCCACACGCAGGATGGCATTGGTAAGCTGTTCCTGTGTGACAAAATCGATCACCTGCGCACCAGCGATGTCACGGGTGCCGTCCTGATTGTGGCCGATGACCGCCACCTGTCCGGCCTGAACATCCAACTGTTCGGCCAGCACCGGTTCGCGCTCCGGATCAACGAATTCGTAGCTGATCTTACCGTTACCAGCATCGACATAATCGTCGAACAGCAGCTCATCCTGATCGCGGCGGCTGGCCTGGGTCACACCGTAAAAGGCGAGGAGTTCCACCGGCGGGATGTTCGGGTCCGCACCAATTGCGGTAATGGCATCACGCGAGGCCTGATTCAGCGAGAATGTGTCCTGCTCAGTCAGGTCCACACGCCAGTTCTGGGCTTTGACCACACTGTAAATCCCGATCAGGGCGGCGACGAATACGAGCGTCACGACAATCGACAGACCGCCGAAGCGCACGCCGCGCCCGGTGATAAATCCGCGAAATTCCTGCGGTGCGAACAAGGCCCACGCTACCACCGACGCAATCGACACGGCCAGCGCGCCAATCACGACGATGTTGATGCCCTGCGTGAAGGTCACACCGAACGCGACAATTAAACCCAGCAGTGCCGCGCCCAGCAGCAGCCATGAGGGAATTAACGGTTCAGTGGATTCAGGTTGTGTATGGTTATTCATCGCGATTAACCTCTCCAGCGGCGTGTTTCGACGATGCGCACGGTGATAAACAGTGCGCCGATCATCAGGAAGACAAAGTAAAGGACATCTTCAGCCCGAAGGATGCCCTGCTGCATGGTGGCGTCGTAATGGGCGGTCAGGCTCAGTTCACGGATCAGGCCGGCCAGCCCGCTGGTGAAGGTCTGCTGGGTGGCCCACGTCGCGGCGGAATCCGCCAGATACAGCACCAGCACGGTCGCGGCGCTCAGAAAGGCGGCGACGATCTGATCTTCGGTGACGGCTGACCAGATCATGGAGACGGCCAGCACCGCGCCGCCGTAAAGCCACGCGCCGAAGTAAACAAGGAAGGCGCGTCCGGCATCCGGCACACCGACCTGACTCAGAATGACATAATAGACCACCGTCAGCAGCAGCAGCACGGTGTAATAGGTCCACGCAGCGAGGAATTTACCGACGACGAAGGCGCTCTCGCTCATGGGCAGGGTCATCAGCACTTCGAGTGTCCCTTCGCGGCTTTCTTCCGCCAGCAGACGCATTGTCAGCAGCGGGGCGACGAGGAACAGCAGGAAGGTGAGCAGTCCGGGGATGAAACCCGTAAAGCTCTCGGCAGTCACCGGGGCCTGCCCAAACTGCGAAGCCTGCATGTTGTACTGCACGATGCTGCTCACATTTGAACTGAACAGCAGCCCAAACAGGAACAGCAGTGCAAAGGCAATCGCATACGCCACAGGGGAACGGAAATAGAGACTCAGCTCTCGTTTGTAAACAGCCAGTACAGCATTCATGGTTCGCTTGTCTCCTAGAGTTCGGTTGCGGCGGGTTCGCTGACATCCGCGCTGGTGTTGTCATAGGCAGCGGTGCCGGTGTGACTGATGTTGCGCGTCAGCTCAATGAAGATCTCTTCGAGGTTGACCGCCAGCGGGCGCAGTTCCACCAGATTCCACTGGTTGGCGGTGATGGTCCGCGCAATCTCTGGGCGCGGGTCGATGTCCACGCTGCTGGGCGTCACGACGAAGCCTTCGGGTGCGGTGGTCACCTGGCTGACGCCCGGAAGCGTCTGGATGGCCGGGATAAAGGCCGCCGGATCTGCATCCACGCGCACCAGAATACGTCCGCCGCGCTCCAGTGTGCGGCGCAGTTCACCGGGCGAACCCTGACCGACGATCTCACCATTCTGGATGATGACCACGCGGTCGCAGACCTGTTCCGCTTCACTCAGGATATGGGTGCTGAACAGCACGGTGTGACCTTCGCGCAGTTCACCGATCAGGTCGCGCAGTTCCAGCACCTGAAGCGGGTCGAGTCCGATGGTCGGTTCGTCGAGGATGATGATTTCGGGATCGTGGAGCAGCGCCTGTGCCAGCCCGACGCGCTGGCGCATCCCTTTGGATAGCGTGCGGATCAGGCTGCCGGAGCGCGTGCTTAATCCGACACGGCGCAGCACTTCCTGGGCTCGCTGGCGGCGGTTGGAGACACCGCGAATCTCACCGATGTACATCAGGTATTCCAGCGGGGTCAGGTCGCGGTAAAGCGGCACATTTTCCGGCAGATATCCGACACGGCGGCGGACCTGCATGCTGTCTTCAAACACATCATACCCGCCGACAATCGCCTTGCCCGATGTGGGAGGCGTAAAGCCGGTGAGCATGCGCAGGGTGGTGGTTTTGCCTGCCCCATTCGGGCCGAGAAAGCCGGTGACCTGTCCGGGAAGCGCCTCGAAGGTGATCCCTTTGACGGCGGTAAAATCGCCGTAGCGTTTGACTAGATTTTGAACTTCGATCATTGCCGATTACCTGTCGCTTTCACTTTACGTTCAGGACCAGTGAAAAATCTACTGAACTATACTGTGATTTTAAACGTCGGCAAGTGTCGAAATGATCCTGATGCAGCTCGGATGGGCAGAGTTTACAGACGTTTTACAAACTTCTGAACGGAAGAGGTACATCAAAAAGAGGCTGAATGACGCTCACAAAAAGTCATTCAACCTCTTTCGACATGACGGATCACAAAGTGTCGATCAGCCGGTGATATTGAAGCCGAAGTAGTTGCCGGTCCCCGGCCAGATGTCGAAACCGGGGATGTCTTCGGGCAGCATAACCGGTTGCAACAGGCGGCTCAGGGTGCCATCACGGGCCAGTTCCTGAAGGGTATATTCTGTCAGCAGGCGGAAGTCGATGTCGTTACGCGGCGTCGCCATCACGACATATTGTTCGGTGTACCACTCGGTCGTCAGTTGAAGATCATCCGGATACTGCTCGACAAACGGCAGCAGTGCGATACTGTCGGCAAGGGCGACATCGGCATTTTTGTCTTCGAGAATTTGCAGCGCGAAATCCTGTTCACGAGCGCCGAAGGTGCGAATGCGGACATTTTCGCGGACGGCTTCATCGTTGGCGAACTGCTCGATCTCCGGATTCGTCAGCGGGAAGGCGATGTAACGTCCGCCAGCCAGTTCTCTAAAGCCGAAGATGTTACGATTCTTCGGGACGAGCATCCGCAGGCCGTGCAGCAGATAAGGCTCGGTAAAATCGACGCGCTCATCCCAGTCCCAGTTGGGTTCGACACCGACCGCGATGTCGGCCTGACCGTTAGCGACGGCTTCCATCCCCTGTGTGGGATCATCGACCGGCACATATTCAAGCTGTACCTGCCAGCGACGCGCAAATTCATCCAGCAGCGAACGGTAGAATGTATCCAGCCGCTGGGCACTCGGCGGGATGTTATCGCCTTCTGGCAGGCGCGGCATGGCGATACGCAGCACGCGATTGGATTCCAGACGTGGCACGACGTACTGTGTCGGGTAGCTGACCTCGAGCGGAAACTGATCGGGCTTCGGTGCTTCCTCGCCCAGCGCACCCCAGACTGCGACCTCGTAATTCGACTGTGGGAAGTGTACCTGCCGGATCTCGGTCAGGCGTCCCTGCTGGCGCAGATACTGCAACGTCTTGTTGATCAGATTGCGCAGGCTGACATCCTGACGCGGCATGGCGATAGCGTAGGGTTCGACTTCCAGCGGTTCTTCGATGATCAGAATCAGCTCCGGTTGGGTGGCAAGCCGTGAGAGCTGATAATGACTGGCGACCATGCCGTCGATCTCGCTGTTCATCAGCGCGTTATAGACCTGATCCAGTGTGGTGTAGCGTTCGACAGTGACCGGCACACCAGAGCGCTGTATCCAGCGGTTCAGGGCATCTTCGCTGTCCGTCGTCATCACGACGCCGATGCGTCTGCCGGACAGTTCCGCCAGCGTTTTTGGCTCGGTATCCCCGGCCCGCACCATGACCGATTGACTGCCGAGGTGATAGGTCTGGCTGAACTCGAAATCATCGTCCAGTTCGCGGTGATGCACCTGCGCGGCAATCAGCAGATCGACCTCGCGGCGCTGAAGCTGGTCGAGGGCTGTCTGACGGGTGACCTGCTTGAAGCGGACCTCAACGCCCCATGTATCCGCGATGGCGCGTCCGAGGTCGGCATCAAACCCGTTCCAGTCGCCACGGACGTTTAACTCACCGAATGGTGGGAGATTCGCCAGAATGCCGACCCGCACCCGTCCGGTATTCACGATGCGTGCAATCCCGGACTCCGCGACCACACCCTCGCCTTCACCAGTATCAGGCTGCGGGACCAGTGTCGGTGGGACCAGCGTGCCAACCGGCTCAGTCTGCGCCTGTGCGACTGGCGTCGCTGGAACAGCCGACAGGGCAGTGATCAAAACCAGAAATGTCAGAATGCTCAAATGCTTTAGGCTCAAACGCTTCATAAAATCCGCGTCCTGTATGCTGTATCGAGAGGGATAGAATCACTGTTGTAATCGAAAAGCGGTGACGTGAGAACGGTAACTTTTGCGGATGCGCCGTCCTCAGGTATAAAGCCGATGCTGGTCGATGTAATCCAGCACCACATCCGGCAGCAGATAGCGCACGCTGTGCCCGGTGCGCAGCTCCGAGACGATGTGGCTGGATGAGATGTTGATCAACTGCGTGGATAGGATGATCACCTTGCGTGAAAGACCAGGGTACAGGTGATCGTGCAGGTCAGCGCGCATACGCGACTCGGTTCCCGGACGGGGGATGACCACAAAGCGCGTGCGATCCGCGACGATCTGGTCCGGTGTGCGCCAGTCCGGAAGATCGCAGAAGCTGTCCCCGCCGATCAGGAACTCGAAATGCGCAGAAGGGTACTGCTGACGCAGGGCCGTGATCATATCGACCGAGTAATGCGGGGCGGGGCGGTCGAGGTCCACCCGTGAAATCTGAAACGCCGGATTGGTGCGGATGGCGAGTTCCAGCATGGCGACGCGGTGCTGCGGTGTGCTGCGCGTGGACTTGTGCGGCGGATCACCAGCAGGGACGAACAGCACCTTTGAAAGCCCAAGCGCATCGCGGGCGAAGTCCGCCAGATAGAGATGGGCATAGTGGGGCGGATCAAACGTGCCGCCGTAGATGCCGATATGCTCCACGGCGGCGCGATGTTCCGCTGCTGATCCTTCTGGTGTTTCGGGTTGGGTTAATCCGTCCATTCCAGTTCAAAATCTCCGATGTAGACGGTATCACCGACCTGTACCCCGGCCTTGACCAGTGCGTCGGAGACACCGAGCGTTTCCAGAATCCGCTGGAAGCGCAGGACGGCTTCCTCGTAATCCCAGTAGGTCATGGCGGCGGCGCGTTCGATACGTGCGCCCGTGACGTGATAGGCTCCGTCGGCATCCTTCGTGATTTCGAAGGCGACTTCGTCCACAGGCAGTTCATAGACGGGTGTATCCATGGTCGGCACCGTGTCGGTTTCGGGCAGTTCATCCATCAGGGAGAAGACACGCCGCACCAACTGCTGGACCTGACCCTGCGTGGCGGCGGAAATCGCCATCGCCTCAACCCCGCGTTCGCGCAGAATCGGCTCGATCTCGGCCCATTTCGCCTGCGCTTCCGGCAGATCGATCTTGTTGAAGACGACAATCTGCGGCTTCTGGCCGAGTCGTTCATCGTACAGCGCCAGCTCGGAATTGATCTGGCTGTAGTCAGCCAGCGGATTTTCGCTTTCGCCGTTCAGCAGGTGGATCAGGACGTGTGTCCGCTGGACATGGCGCAGGAAGGTGTGACCGAGGCCGACACCCATGTGCGCGCCTTCGATCAGGCCGGGGATATCCGCGAAGACCAGATCGCGGTCATCGTAGATCACCACACCGAGATTCGGCTCCAGTGTCGTAAATGGGTAATTGGCGATCTTGGGCTTGGCGTTGCTGACAACCGACAGCAGTGTCGATTTGCCAGCGTTGGGCACGCCGACGATGCCGACATCGGCGATCAGCTTCAGCTCCAGTACCAGCCACATCTCGCGACCGGGTTCGCCTTTTTCTGCGACACGCGGCGTCTGATTGGATGCCGACGCGAAGCGGGCGTTGCCGCGTCCGCCGCGTCCGCCTTTTAACAGGGTAAAGGTGGCATCGCGCTGCACGAGATCGGCCAGCACTTCGCCGCCCTCGGCACTGCGGATCACCGTCCCCGGTGGGACCTGAATCACCATCGGGCTGGCGCTTTTGCCGGTCATGTCCTTCTGACCGCCGCGCTTGCCATCATCCGCCTTGAAGTGGATTTTGTTCTGGAAGAAGGAAAGCGTGTTCATGCGTGGGTTCACCTTGAACACGATATCCCCACCGTGGCCGCCATCACCGCCGGATGGCCCGCCGCGTGGGACAAATTTTTCCCGGCGGAAGGCAATTGCCCCATCGCCGCCGTCGCCGCTTTTGACATAGATCTTGATTTCATCAAACATGGTATTGGTTTCGCCGCTTCATGATTTTGTCATGATCGCTTCAGATGAACAGCGCGGCTTTGAAAAGTCGCGCTGCGTTAACAATCGAGTTCAGGGATATGGTCTGGCCTGCCGGCTCGGTACCAGTCAAGGGTACGCCGGACGCCTTCGTGAAAATCGGTCGGCTCAAAGCCCAGTTTCCGGCGTGCTTTCGCACTGGAAACCCTCCAGTTATTGTACACGTAAGACTGAAGGTTCATAGGGTAGAACGGTTCGCGCTGTGTGATGGTGGCGACGGCTTCCAGCACCCGCGCAAAGCTGATGCCCATCCAGCCGGGGATCGGCAGGCGCGGATAGCGAAGGTTCGCTTCCTTCAGGATGATGTCGAACACATCGCGATGTGAGATCCAGTCTCCACAGATGTTATAGATCTCGCCCGGTTCGCCGTTCTGAATCGCCAGCAGAATACTCTGCGCGACATCACCGATATACGCCGGGAAGATGATATGCCGTCCGCCGTCCACCTGCATGATGATCCCGCGCATCGGGTCACGGAAGAAGAGGCGGTTGAAGGCGTATTCACCCATCGGGCCGTAATAGGCACCGGGACGCAGCACGCTGACCGGCAGACCGTAATCATGCCAGTAGCTCAGTGCGATATTTTCCGCTTCAAACTTGCTGCGCTGGTACGGGTCCACCGGATGCGGTGGATAGGTTTCGTCGATCACGTTCTGCGGGTCTGGCTGGCCGATGACCGCGATGCTCGAGATGTGGATGACCTTTTTCACTTCTGCATGACAGGCCGCCGACATCAGATGACGGGTGCCGAGCACGTTGGTCTGGTAAAACAGTTCCTGCTCGCCCCAGAAGCGAAACAATCCACCGGCATGAATCACCAGATCGCAGCCCTGCATCCCGATTTCCAGCGAGACCGGGTCACGCAGATCACCGCTGACCGTTTCGACATTGGGATAACGCTTAAGCCATGGGTAGCGCTCCGGATACCGTGTGAGCAGCCGCAGCGGATAACCCGAACGACACAGCAGTGGGATCAGATGACGGCCCAGAAAGCCGGTGCCCCCAGTGACAAAAATCACTGGTCACGCCCTGAGAACTGGGGCAGCGCGGTATCGACTTTCACACGGTAGGATTGGCCGGAGGGTGTCCACAGCTCGGCAGGGATTTCCTGCACGTAACGTTCAACTTTCCAGCGGCGCTGACTGCGTTCGTACTGCATCTGATACACGATGACGGCATTGGTCAGCGTCTGCTGTAATGGAGGGGCGGCCTGCATGACATTGTATGTGGTGACGACGCGCTCGGTCTGACTGTCCAGCACCAGACAGCGTTCACCGTTGTTGGTGAAGTGCCGCACCTGTACCGCATGCTGGGCATGGAGGACATCGACAAAGCGCGGTGGGTGTTTGCGCCGGAGGTAGCCCAGAAGGGTCTGATAATGCTGAAGGTACTCACCGGTGAAGTAGTATGATGCAGAGTTCATCTGTGCTTCCAGCGGCTGGAATGCGCTGTCACGCTGCCAGCGTACCGCCATCAGGTAATCATTTCGCACCTGCTGGAGCACGTATTCGGGGGCAGTCCATTCCGCCCGTGAAGTCCCGCTGGAGATGCGCTGCAATTTATCGGCCCACGAAACCTCTTTGTGGTCACCGAACATCAGAAACAGGATCAGCATAAAAATAAGGATGAAGGCGACTACAACCATGGGTTGGCCCGTCTGTCGAAATAAACTTCCAGTAATTTCTCTGCAAAAAGACAGAATAACTTTAATTCATGATTTCAGGAATGCTGTCTGTGCAGGACATGCTTCAGACGGCTTCCATTTCTATCTTACGCGCCTACTCATCACCTTTCGATGAGACTTTGAGAAGCGGTTTGTTAAACTGCGACTGCGTTTGCAGCACCTTCCAGATATGATACCGCAGCCGGGGAATGCTGACAGGGCGCGAGATGTGATCCCCGACAAAAGCGCGCATCGTCGTCTTGATCTCGTCGGTGATGATCAGGGCCGGGATGGTGGTATAGGGTGAGATCTCATTCAGCTTCGCGATCATCTGCCATGCGTGCATATCCGGCAGCACCAGATCGGTGATCAGCAGATCGACAGTGTGTTCCTCAAGATAGAGCAGGGCCTGCTGCGCCGTCGGCAAAGCGACGACTTCGAACTGCATTTCGGTCAGAAGCTGATGGAGTGCGTCCTGTTCACTGCTGTTTTGCAGCATCAGCAGCACCTGACGTGATGGCATCATGCTGCGGATCATCTGGCCGGTGTCGATATTGTCCGAGAAGGCTTGCAGCGTCTGGGTCTGGATGCGGTAATCCGGCGCGGCGGGAGAAGCAGCCTCGGCGGTGTTCTGACCCGTGCTGGTACGATGCGATACCTGCGTGGCGCGCTTGGCATCGGCGAGTTCGCTCCGAGGCTTCACATGATGAGGCAGGGTGTTCAGCCAGATGTACTGCCGGTTGAAATGCGAAATACACTTCGCAGACTTCATCTGCCGCAGCTCAAAGTCCGAGATGGGTGCGCCGTAATCCTGCTCTTCGCGGTATGGGTATGAACGTCCGCTGAAGAGGGCCTGAACCGTATGTTCGCCCCACTGGATGACATAGGTTCCATTTGAAAGGATGAAGAGCTTTTCACGAGCGATGGGGAAACCAGTCAGACGCTTCTTCACTACTGACTCACTTTCCTGATTGACGCTGCGGTTGCGTAGTACATGATTGGTGCGATGTCCTGTCTGCTATTTCTGCTGCACCTGTGGCCGCCCGGATATAAAAGCGGCCACAGGTGCGTTGTGTATTGACGTTTACGGCTTACAGCTCGACAAAGTACGACCGGGCTGCCGCGTCCAGCAGTTCACGGTTCATCTCCGGTGGGATGTTGAGATAACCGGCGATGTCGATCAACTGCGAGAGAAGGTCGCGCGGGTGTACCATGCGCAGGTCGCGGTCCTGTGACAGATACCAGTCCCGCACGAAGCTGGCGAGTACGCTTTCGTCATACTGAATGCGCTTGGCCCGCGCCATGATCTTGAAGATCTCTCGGAACTCGTCCATCGTCGGGTTGCCGACTTCGATCTTGTGCCGGATACGTCGCAGGAACGCCTCATCGACCAGTTCTTTCGGGTCCATATTGGTCGAGAAGATAATCAGCACATAGAACGGGATCTCGATCTTGCGACCGTTGTTCAGCGTCAGGAAGTCCACGCGCTTTTCCAGCGGGACGATCCAGCGATTCAGCAGGTCAACGGCACGCACCTGCTGACGGCCAAAGTCGTCGATCAGGAACATGCCGCCGTTGGCCTTCACCTGATAGGGCGCTTCGTAATACTTGTTGATTTCGTCGTAGGTCAGGTCGAGGCCTTCCAGCGTCAGTTCACCGCCGACCATCAGCATCGGACGCCGGATCAGAATCCAGCGCGGGTCGGCGATCATGCCGGTGCCGTGCTTGATCGTCTGGGGCTGCTCGCTGATTTCATGGTTTACGTTGTCGAAAACCTGAATAACCTGTCCGTCCACGTCGATGGCAAACGGAATCCACATGTCCTCACCGAGAATCATGCGGCCAACGCGCTCGGCAATCGTCGTCTTACCGTTACCGGGTGGGCCGTAGAGGAAGATCGACCGGCCAGAATTGACTGCCGGGCCGACTTTATCGAGCATCTCATCCGAGATCACCAGATTGTCCATGATCTTGTGCAGGTCATGGCGGTGGACCGGCGGACGCTCACGATTCTGTTCATGCAGCGATTCGATATACTGCCGAAGCGGGACGGGGGCCGGTCCTGCGTACTGCGAACGGTCGAGGGCCTCGCGTGCTTTTTCCGCACCCTTGCTTGAGATCAGATAGCGGTAGCTGGAGTCGCCAAATCCGCCCGCACCTTTGACTTCCACGTATTTCTCGCGGCGGAGGAATTCAAAGACATTGTCCAGAATACCGGCGAACGGCAGACGCACCAGTTCGGCGACATCCGAGCCGGTCATGTCACCGCTGAAGTACAGGAGCTTCAGGATCAGGTCCGCGACATTCAGTTTGCTGAGGCCGGTGTCTTCGAGTTTTGTCAGCGGGGGTGGAGTCCAGCGGTTCAGCGTCGGCTTGCGAAAGGCGGGTGACTGCCCTGCGGGGCCAGCAGGCCCGCTCGGACGTCCCGTCTCTGGCCGTCCCTGTTCAGGACGCACCTGTTCACCCAGTGATTGTAAGCGTTTTGGCCCGTTTGGCGGACGATCAGACATAACGTGTTTGTCCCTTGCATACTGCCGTCCTGAACTTTAAGCGGCAGAACCGACATCCCGAACAGTAAAAAAGCATTGGGTAATCATTGTGTATGATAGCATGAATTTAATGTAAATCGTTAACAATTGTTCGGCGCGATTTGCCTGACGATCTGCTGACCTGTCTGCTTCGCGTTCGCTTCACGTCGGCTTCACGTCGGCTTCACGTCCGCTGATAACGGTAGCTAACCCTTGTGATGCGTTCCTCGTAACTCTATAATAAAGGGAGCTTCAACCCATCGGGGGAGTGGCGGAACTGGCAGACGCGCATGACTTAGGATCATGTCTCTCACGAGGTAAGGGTTCGAGTCCCTTCTTCCCCAAAGACTCACAAAAGGCGCGTTTGCTCGCGCTTTTCTTATTTACATTCCTTCGTATCCGCTCGTCCAATATTAACGGCGCTTTTCTGATAAAAGTTTTATAGTCGCTGTATCTGGTCGAATGCTATAATCCTATAACGGAAGAAGAGGCAAAACGTTGAAGATCCAAACCGAACACTTAGATAACCACGTCGCACGTCTCACTGTGGAAGTTGATCCGGATCGCCTTGAAAAGGCCCGGCAGACCGCAATCCGCAAGGTGGCGAAGATGGTTCAGATCCCGGGCTTCCGCAAGGGGAAGGCACCGTCACAGTTGGTGCTGCGCTACGTGGGTGAGGCCCAGATTCTGGAAGAAGCCATCGACGAACTCGGTCAGGAAATCTACCGCGAAACGCTGGATGAATCGAAGGACATCAAGCCCTACGGCCCCGGCGCGTTAGAGGATATCAGGTACGATCCTCTGGTGTTCGTTTACACGGTCCCGCTTCAGCCGACCATCGAACTCAACAACTACCGTGATGTCCGTGTGGAGTTCAATCAGCCGGAAGTCACCGACGAAGACGTCGAGCGTGCGCTCCAGAGCCTGCTTGAAGGCGAAGCCGCGAGCGAAGA
>JAEZAF010000217.1 GCA_023430545.1 Chloroflexota bacterium | reverse complement strand
TTTTCAACTCGGTGATAATCCATTTTGAGGCACTTTCGAGATAACTTTCTGCATAGACACTTAAAGTCTATCTCATCTGTGCCTCGCTCTTTATTCTTCCTTTGTTAAAACTGTCCGGTGGTGACGGGACAGAGCCGCATTGCTGGCAATGGCGCTTTGTACGTGCTCACAATCCGTTTTCACATAGCCTCTACGGGTATTTGCGGTTTAACATACGGGCGTAGGGGATCGTCTCGCGGACATGTGGCAGACCGCAGATCCATGCGACCGTGCGCTCCAGACCGAGGCCGAAACCGGCGTGTGGGACTGTCCCGTACTGCCGCAGTTCCAGATACCACGCATATGCCTCTCGCGGCAGGCCGATCGTAGCAATGCGCTTTTCGATCAGATCCAGATCATAGATGCGCTCACTGCCGCCAGTGATCTCGCCGTATCCTTCCGGGGCCAGCAGGTCAACACTGCGGCAGACTTCAGGCCGACCTTCGACCGGCTGCATGTAGAACGCTTTCACGGCAGAGGGATAGTTGTAGACGAATACCGGACGTTCGAACATCTCAGCCAGTGCGGTTTCATGCGGGCTTCCGAAGTCCTCGCCCCATTCGATCTTGAGCAGTTCCTTCTGCTCAGCGTCTTCAGTCTCGGCATGCAGCTTCTGAAGACGTTCAACCGCCTCATCGTAGCTGATACGCGCAAACGGTGCCGTAATACTTTCTAACCGGCTGATGTCACGCTGAAGCAGGTCAAGCTCTGGGCGGTGTTTTTCCAGCACCGTTTTGACGACATGGCTCAGCATCTGCTCTTCGATGTCCATCAGTTCTTCCAGCGAGCAGAATGCGATCTCCGGCTCCAGCATCCAGAACTCGATCAGATGGCGGCGCGTCTTCGATTTCTCGGCGCGGAAGGTGGGGCCAAAGCAGTACACCTTGCCGAAGGCCATCATGTTGGCTTCGTTGTAAAGCTGGCCCGTCTGCGCCAGAAAAGCCGGCTCTCCGAAGTAATCCAGTTTGAAGAGCGTAGTGGTCTCTTCACCAGCAGCCGGCGTGATGATTGGGGTATCGACCAGCAGAAAACCGTGATCGTCCAGCCAGTTGCGCAGCTCTCGGACGATCGTCGCTCGAATCCGTAAAATCGCCCACTGGCGGCTGGACCGCAGCCACAGATGGCGGTTATCCATCAGGAACTCGGTACCGTGTTCCTTCGGCGTAATCGGATAATCCTCTGCGATATGTACCACGCTGAGCGACTTCACACCCAGTTCGAAACCACCGGGGATACCTGGCGCACGTTCGTCACTGCGCACGGTGCCAGTAATCATCACCGATGATTCCTGTGTCAGCTTTCCGGCTTCTGCAAACTGCTCTTCATCCATATCACGCTTGAAGGCCACGCACTGGATAATCCCCGTGCCATCACGCAGTTGGATGAACCTCAACTTCCCCTTGTCGGTGCGGTCGTAAACCCAGCCGCGCAGGGTTACTTCCTGACCGTCGTAGCGGGCGACGTCTTCAATACGAATGATCTCGGCCACGATATTTCCTTCACTCGGTGTCTGATGATGGTCAGGTGCGCGATGCCCTGACATGAATATGAGGGACATTATAGCAGTCTGAGCTTCAGGCGTGTACATCTGAGGTCATCAGGTGGAGGAAGGAGCGTGCTGCTTGCTGCGCCGCGCGGAGATGGGCTGCAGCCTGACAAAATCTGATGCGGGGCTTTGGTTGAAATGACCAGCACCTTAAATGAGATTTGGGATTATAGTTAAGGGAAGGGTAGGGTCAATATGGGTTGTCAGGAAAAAATAACCAAAGACACCACAGTTATTAAAATGTTGTTTAAGTTTGTGCACTATTGTACATACAGAATCTCAAAAATAAGGACACACTATGTTTAACTCTGATGCTAATAATTTTCATATCCAGTATGCAGATATATCCCAGCACTGGGACAAGGACTCCGAAACCTACACGGGCGGCGACTCCCTGATGACCTTCCTCAATCGCGGCTGGACATTGACTTCCCGTGTACGGCGTGAAACAGTCTGGTTTGCAGGGGCGCGCTTTATCCATGTTTACTACTTCCAGCTTCAGCAGGAGGGCGAGACGCTCACCATGCCGGTGATGGGCAATCCCTTCGTGGATCGCTTCGTATTCGAGTCCAATTTCACTATCGAATACGCCGAACGCCATCTGGAGTCGTAAGCATATTTAAGCTCGTGACGATGCCATGATCCGTCGCCATGTCCTCACGTGATCCGCTCTGCTGCAGATCGATTGAGCAGCATCAGCCAGCGCTGCATTCGCGCTGGTAAATGCGCCGAAAGAAAGTCGATCTCGTCAGCATTCAGAGGCTTCAGTATCAGAAGCGCCGCCAGATAGATCGCAGTACCTATGATTAACGCCACAAAGGGCTGTATCGACCATAACACGCCTACCCCCACCAGCATCCCACAGGCTGCGACGGTCTGCCGCCAGAGCAGCCTGATCCACTGGATCGGCCCAAGCGCACCCTGCATCAGCATCGCAAACGGGATAAACAGGATCGCTTCCGATGCAATCGTCGTGATCGCTGCCGCCCGATAACCGTATTCCGGGATTAGCAGGATATTCGTCACCAGATTGAACCCGACGGCCAGCACAAACGCCAGCGTGATGCGCCGCTGGCGTTCAACCGCGATCAGCGCGTACTGTGTGAGGCTGTTCATCCAGCCGATGGGGATACTCCAGATCATCAGCTGAAGCGCAATCGCGCCGTCCGGCAGATACGCCGAACCGCCGAGGATGCGCGTCAGCAGCTCCGCCATAAACGTGAAGGCCACCGCCATCGGGAAGGCGATGCTGGTCAGCAGTTTGATGCCGAGCGTATAGCTCCGCTTGAGCGCCGCCGGATTCTCTTTCCACTGGCGGGACATAATCGGCATCAGTGCCTGTGTGAAGAACGCCGGGATGACATTGATCGCCAGCAGCCAACTGTACGCCGTGCGATACAACCCGACCTGCTGCGTCCCGCGATACCATTCCAGAATCACAATATCGATCTGGAAGAAAATCGTCGCCAGCAGATGATTAAGCATCAGTGGCAGGCTCTGGCGCACCACCTCACCAGTCGACTGTGCATTATCTGCGTCGGCTGATGGTTGAGCAGCCTGTGCCACGCGCAGAAATTCACGCGATGCCAGATACAGCACGGTGAGCGTAATCACATTGGTGACGATACTGACCGCCGCCAGCCCGACCGCGCCATAACCGACCAGCAGGACGATCAGGCCGAACGTCACACGGCAGATCGTCGTGATTGTCGTCACTGCCGCCGGATATTCCGC
This sequence comes from Chloroflexota bacterium, assembly GCA_023430545.1. GTDB lineage: Bacteria > Chloroflexota > Anaerolineae > Aggregatilineales > Phototrophicaceae > JAEZAF01. The sequence goes on along the minus strand of JAEZAF010000217.1, from coordinate 11,390 downwards.
CCGTTCAAACGCATAGAACAGCGAAGTCAGCCCTTTGCTGATGCTGCCGGGGATCAGGCCGACATAGAACAGCGCAATGGTCCACAGCACCGCCGGATCGAGCGTCTCTCCGGTAGACTGACGGAACAGCAGAAAGCCGATCACCGCCGGGATACAGATCATAATCAGCGCATAGCGTAAAACAGTTGTCTGCTGGAAGAACTGCCGCGCACGGGCGCGATCCCGACCGGCTTCACGCATCAGGTAAATATCCAGCCCGAAATTCGTGATGATGTCGAACCAGCCGAAGATCGCGATCGCGTAGTAGTAATCACCGGCCTGCGTCGGCCCCAGAATGCGGAACAGAATCGACGCGAACACCAGATCAATCACACGGTTGAACAGGTTGAGCAGAATCGGCGCGATGGTATTCCGTGCAAGGCGTGCTGCCGAGCCGGTCTCGCCGCTCTCACGGACGATGAACCGCCGCCATACCCAGAATCCGAGCAGCAGCAGCAGCAGTCCCGCGCTCAGGATGCTGGTAAACGCCCCCACCTGAAAACTGGTCGGGCTGTAGATCAGGCGCAGAGTCCATGCCCCAACTTCGACATCCTCCACCGGGATCTGCACACCCTGAAAGATCTCCTGCACCTGGTGGACCGGCAGTTCGCGTTCTTCATCCTCATCTGCTCCCACCGGGCGGATAAACGCCTTCCATCCCGGCGCATACGTCTGGCTGACCACGATCCACACCGGCTCGTCAGATGTACTATCCAACGTGATGTTGTAGATCAGTTCGCGCCCTGTATCGCTGACCAGTTCCGCGCCGATGTCCTGCATCGGCATCGGTTCATCCGCGCTCAGGTTAATATCCTCGGCGGTTTCCGGCGCATACAGAAACGGATACGCCTCAATTTCCCAGATATTGACCACTTCATCTTCATGGACCAGCACCGCGTCCTCTGCCGCAGGTTCAACCGACTTATGCGCGACCAGATAGCGCACGCCCAGCCGCTCAAAGCGTGGTGAGTTCAGGATGGCAGCCGTATTCTCATTATTCACCAGGGGCGCGATGCGGTTATACATCAGTGCGCCGTCCTGATTGGCGATGCGCCGCATATAGGCCACATAATCCCGCAGGATGATGCTGTCGTACCCCGTGACGTCATTCAGCCCGTAGCCGAACAGGGCATTCGCCGTCATGATCTCGCGCTGTGCCGGATCGTTCAGCGCCATAACGCGATCATGCGGCCCTGCATTCTGCTGAAGCCACTCGACCGCTGGCGGTGTGAAGTCCAGCAGTGCCGGATCTGTCGCCGGATTGAACCCCCATGACGCGATCATCAGATCGACCGCCACCAGCACCACCGCGAAGATCTGTGCAGGGTAAACCCTCCGGGTGTCCTCGCGATCACGTCCGAGCCACCACAGCGCGAAACCGGATGCCAGCAGCACCACACCCAGAATCAGGAGATTGATAAAGCTGTAGCTGTAAAATGCCGCCGTCGATGGGAAGGCGTTCTGCGCATTGACCATCCCTTCGAAGATCCGCGTCACCTGTGGTTCGATCTGCGTATACAGTGCACGGCTGATGAGTAATCCCGCCAGCACCACTCCGGCGAGAGCGCCTAGTGCTGCACCCAGCCGCCGAGCCAGTCGGGGCCGCGCGGTGATGACATCCGCACCGAAACCGGCCAGCACCACCACCGAGATTGTGACACCGTAAATCCAGCGGAAAGGCGTATTAAGCTGGTTGATCCCCGGCAGCGCATACAGCAGCGAATACGTTGGCTTGAAGCCGAACATAAACGTCAGGCTCAACAGCGCCAGCAGGCCGAAGATCAGTCGATAGGGCGGTGGGTTGACTGGTACCGAATCGGAGGCCGTCTCGCTGGCAGCCCTTCGCCGGACACGCCGCAGCACCCCATCAGCCACTGCCACTGCCGATAGAATCAGCGGCAGAATGCCGAGATAGAGCGCGCCTTCCACATAATTTTTGATCGCCCAGTCGGTATGCGTGCGGTACTCGCCGTTTGGATTGATAAAGGCCACATCCGTCTGCTGGAGGGTGAAGACATCGAAATAGGCATGATGCGCGGGATTTCCGTAAAAATTTGGCATCACGAACTGCACGACATCACGTGGGGCATGCGCATACGACAGCACTCGATCCAGATCGGCGCGTTCGGCCCGCCAGTTCATCTGCACCAGTTCGTACAGCGGGATAAACTGCACCGCGCCCAATCCCATGCCAAGGATTACCAGTGCCAGCACTGCCGCTGCCCGCTGCATCAGCCACCGCGCCGCATCGGATAGCCCCGATGCTGTCCGAAGCTGCCACGTTTCCAATAGAAGGCGCAGGCCGGTGTAAAAGGCCCCGATCAGCAGTGAGTAAATCAGCAGTTCAGCATGGCCGGCCAGCACAATACAGGCGACCGCACCCGCGCCAATCGTGATCCACGGCGCGGAGGCCGGACGTCCGAACAGCGGCTGACGTCGGATCGTGAACTCGATCATGAGAAGCAGCAGCGGCAGCCAGACCACACTGCCGATAATCATCGGATGCACCACACTGGCGATGAACATGCCGCAAAGCTGGTATGTCACCCCGCTGATCGCCGCCCCGAAGCGCGAAATCCCCAGGCCACGGGCGAAGGCATAGGCAAATGCACCCGCCAGCCACAGATTGACCACCGTGAACCATCCAAAGGCGGCAGGCAGCGGCAGGATGTAATACAGGATGCTTAGTGGATACAGTGTAGACTGCTGGCCAGCGGCGAAAAACGGTGTCCCGCTGAAGGTATGCGGATTCCACAGGGGGATTTCCCCCTGCGCCAACTGTTCACGGATGAATGTCTTCCACGGATAGTTCTGCAAAATCAGGTCTGAGAGCAGCCCGTTATGCGGGATTTCCGGTGCGCTGACAGTATCGCGGTAGGTTGCAAACGGTTCGAACTGATACAGGTTCTCGGCTGGCAGCAGCGTCTGACCGCCAACCGTCTGCTGCCAGAATAGAATCAGAGGAAACAGGAAGAAAAACCCAATCAGGATGAGATCAGCGCGGCGTATTCCGTTCAGGGGTAAATCCTCACAGTCTTACCAACAACCAACAATCCAGCACTCCGACAATCCAACATCCGGCAGATTCGGGCTTCTGAACCTTATGAAATGCCGGACACACTGCCATGCGCACAAGGTGACATACACATCATGTGGCATACACCTTATGTGATGTGTGGGGGCCGGATTCTTCCGGCCCACCGGACTTGTCGGCCCATACCGATGACCAATTTCAGATAGCCTGCAATAGTCCCGCACAGCCCCTGCACAACACGTATTGTGTGCCATTCATGCGCCTTTGTAGGGACACGCTTATGATCTTTCATAAATTACGACGTAGATCATTTTTCGGGCACAATACCGCTGTAGGGGCGACCCTGCGTGGTCGCCCGTTTCTCTGTATTGAATTGTAAAACGACATCAGTATGTCCGGCGCTTCCATAAAACTCAGGCCACTCTTCTGAATATTCAAATAGCCTCTAGCCACTCAACCATCACTGGCCTGATACACGGCCAACACTATACACGCCGCACCTTCTTTTTTCGAGTGGAGTATGTCGGATACCAGCAGATTCACATACAGTTGTCCTTCATTACACCCCACTGGCGCATCCGAACCCCCATATAACACCCTCGCAGGGGACGGCCTGCGTGTCGTCCCGACCTTCAGATTATCCGCTTACAAACACCTGGACTTGGTCCACTTTGTTTGAAAATTCGAACCGCATGATCAGAACACCTGTGCTATGATTGATATTTACCCTGTGAATGTTGTCACCCTGTATTGCGCAGCATAGGGAGAAACTGCTGTTCCCACTCGATAGAGAGTTGAACTATACACCTCGCCCACAGGACGATTGTAGGGACATGCTTCAGCAAGTCCGCTGCCTCGCATCCAACCAGTCGGAAGAGAGGTTAAAGGTGCGTTTCAACGAGCGCGTTGCAGCACAATACTGCTGCAATTTCGATCATTGCAGCACAAAATCAGCAGATTTGAGGCCAAAACCAGTTGCAGCAGCACTTTTTTTTGTGCGGCAGCAGCAGCAGCAGCAGCAAACAGATGCTGCCACAGAGCAGCCAGCATCTTGTGGCGCTTTGCAGCACCTTGCGGCACTTTGTGGCGGTATTACGCCACAAACTCAGCCCTTGTGGCGCAGGATTGCCGGATTTGAGGCGAAAACCAATTGCAGTGGCGCATTTTTTTCGCGCCACCGCCACCGCCACAAACGCCACCAGTGAGATCTGTTAGATCAGACTCTGAATCAGCCGCAGCAGTTCCCCCTGATCGAACTGCGATTTGATCAGGTAGGCATCGGCCCCTGCCTGCAAACCGGCTTCGCGCTGTTCCGGTTTCTGGAGTGAGGTGAGCAGGATGATCGGGATGCGGTTCAGGCGTGGATTGCCCTTGATCTGGCGTGTCAGTTCAAGCCCGTTCATCTTCGGCATCTCCACATCGCTGATGATCAGGTCAAAGGTACGGTCCGCGAGGATTTCCCATGCCTGCTGACCATGAACAGCGACTTCGACCTGAAAACCGGCGGTTTCGAGGATATTCTTCTCAAGTGTCCGCGTAGTAATCGAGTCGTCCACGATCAGGATGTGGGAACGGCGCGGCGCGGCGGTCTGTTCAGTAGCCTGTACCAGTCGGCGGCGGAGGCTGCGTCCTGAAGCGGCCCGCGCCAGATCATTGGCGTTCAGGATAATGGCGATGTCACCGCTGCCGAGGACCGCCGCGCCGGAGATGTACTGCGCATTCGCGACTTCCGGCCCAAGCGGTTTCAGGACCAGTTCCTGTTCGCTGAACAGCTCATCGACTTCGAAAGCGTGCAGGCGGTCGCCAGCGCGTAACACCAGAATTTGCAGCAGGGTAGCGGATGAAGCACTTTGCGTCATGCCTAATACAGCCGAGAGCTTAAGACACGGTACCGGCTGACCATTGATCAACAGCATGTCCTGTCCTTCGCCGGTAAACAGCTCCGTAGCAGGGATCATCTGCATACGGACCACAACCGACGACGGCAGCGCGAACACCTGCTCGTTCAGCCGCAGCAGGATACACCGTAGCCGGGTCAGCGAGACCGGTACCGTCAGCGTGATCGTGGTGCCAGCGCCGGGCCGACTGTGCAGACTGATGCGTCCGCGCAGCCCTTCGACTCGTTCTCGCACAATATCCATCCCCATGCCGCGTCCGCTCACGCCAGTGACAATCGAGCTGGTGGTCAGGCCGGGCTGGAAGATGTACTGATGAAGTTCGTCGTCGCTCAGGGCATTCGCGCCGATTTCAGTCAGAAGCTGCTGCTGGACCGCTGTCCGTTTCACGCGCTCGGTATCGATGCCGCCACCGTCATCCTCCACGGTGATGACGATTTCACTGCCGCGCTGCTCGATGGTAATACTCAGCAGGCCCGATGCTGGCTTACCGATACGCCGCCGTTCCTGTGGGGATTCAATCCCATGATCGACCGCGTTTCGAATCAGGTGTAGTAAGGGGTCGCGCAGGGAATCAAGCACGGTTTTATCGATTTCAATGTTCGCGCCCTTGATCTCGAGATGGACCTGTTTGCCTAGTTCCCGGCTGACATCGCGCACCGTGCGCTGAACGCTGTTGACCATCGAATCAAGTGGCATCAGGCGCATACTGCTGATGTCATCCTGCATCTGGTCCGCAAGGGTGGAGAGATACAGGCTGTCCTGCGAAACGGCCTGCACAAGCTGTGCGATCCGCCGGTTCATCTCCACCAGATAACGCTCGTTGCTATCCAGAAAGCGTAGAATCGCCGCGATTTCTGGCTGAACCTGTTCGTGCAGGGCTTCCATATGCCGTTCGAGATGGATGTAATGCATACGGATACTGCGCCACTCACGCTGCCAGCGGCTGTGCGTCTGCCGGATGTCGATCAGGGCGCGCTCACGCTCTTCTGCGTGCATACTGGCGACGAACAGTTCGGTGGCTTCCGACATCAGCCGGTCCAGTTTACCGACAGAGACACGAACCGTCTCTTCCAGTGGATGCATCGACAGCGTCTGTGCTTCGAGTGGTTCTGCTGTCGGCCAGGTGGTCGTCGACCCTGTTTTACCTGTATGACTGCCAGCAGGGGCGTCGGGAAGATTGACGGCTGGCATCGCAAAGGTCGTCGAAGACAGAATGCTGGGGAAGGTCACCGGCGATGTCGTATTCCGCACCGGATCGACCAGTGTTTTATGGCTTTCGTCATTATCACTAATGATGGGAGCCTGTGGTGACTGGATAAGCTGTGTTTCGTGCGGTTGAGGGGCATTCGTGCTGGTGTGACCGTTGCGCGGTGCATCACTGGTGCTGCCTGTGCCTGTAATCACTGTGAACTGTTCGATAAGCTGCGTGTAGTCATCTTCGTCCGGGGTGCTGCCCTGAATAAGCCCCCCCAGGATGTCGAGCGCATCATACAGTCTGTCACAGGTATCGGGTGTCAGCTCAAGCTGCTGCTTCAGGGCGGCGCTGAAGATCTCCTCCATGTAGTAGGCAATCGACTCGATCATCTTCATCCCGACCGAGCGTGCCGCGCCCTTCATGCTGTGCGAGACGCGGTTCATCTCTACCAGCATGGCATGGTAAGCCGGGGTGCTTTGCTCGGCCACTTCGATTTTCAGCAGTGCGTCGTTCAGCGTATCAAGATACTCACTGACTTCTGCACGGAAGATATTCAGCAGTTCGTTATCAGTCATGGGCTGCTTCGTTTACAGACCTGATGGCTTGGTAGGATAGGTCACTGGATTACTGAAGTTTGACGACGGTAAGGACATCACGCACCCGATGGGCCGCTTCGCGCAGGCGCTGCACGCTGGCTTCGACCTGCATCGTCCCGCTGACAGTTTCGGTAGTGGCATGCTTGATCGAGCGAATAGCCTGTGTTAACTGGTCCATGCCGATGGTCTGCTGGCGGGTGCTGGCTGCGATCTGCATGGCGGCCAGTGCTGCTTCCTCAATCGCACGGGCAAGATCGCGAATGGAATCCCCGGCACGGTTGACCAGTACCTGACCCTGATCGACGCCTTTGCTTCCTTCTTCGGTCACCATCACGGCGGCGTTGGTCGCCCGCTGGATTTCGCCGAGGATTTCGCGAACCTGAATCGTGGCATCGCGGTTCTGATCGGCGAGGTTGCGTACTTCCATCGCCACCACTGCGAAGCCTTTGCCTTCCTCGCCAGCCCGTGCCGCTTCGACCGAGGCATTCAGTGCCAGCATCCGCGACTGGTCGGCCAGATTGTTAACCGTCGCGATGATCTCACCAATCTGCTGGGTGTGTTCTGAAAGGACAAGGATATTGTCAGCGATGTCTTCAACCCTGCGTCGGATCACATCCATGCCGTTGATCGTCTCCGTGACCGCGTCAATCCCGGCACGCGAGATGTCCACCGAGATCTGGGCGGTTTCCGCTACGCTCTGCACACGCTCGGCGGTTTCGGTCACGGTCGCACGGACTTCGTTTACGGTCGCGGTGGTCTCAGTAACGACTGCATCCTGTTCATTTGCCATGCTGATCTGCCGTGCCGTGGCCTGTAGAATCGCCTGGGTATCGTTATCCAGATGCTCGAAAGCCCGGTCGATCTCGATCAGGATACCGCGCTGCTGTTCCAGTAGTTGATTGAGAGCCGCGCCAAGTCGGTAAATAGGATGATCTGCATTCTGCTCATTAACGCCGAATAGATCATCCACTTTCCATGCATGATTGCCCTCAGCGATTTTTTCCAGTGTATCGGCGTAATAGTTGAGTGCCGCGTCAACATCCTGATATTGGGCGCGATGCAGGACAATCCCTGCGATCAGTCCACCAATCAGCGCCAACAGGGTCCACAGGAAATAGCTGTTTTCAAACGTCGCCAGAGTCTGGGACAGATACAGTGTGAAGAGGAAGACCGGCAGCGCGGCGGCTGTCATAAGTGACAGCACGGTAGCGCCCTGTCTGAGATTGAAAAGGGTAGGTGTGGATAAAGGTCGGTTCATCGTCATCTTCATCGGTTTAGTCTGGCCTCGCTTAAGCTAGTCTTCACGCGTGTTCACTAAAAGCCGTTCATCTTCAAAAAGGGCTGGCAGATTCAATAGTGTAATCTGATCGGCATTGACACCATAGGCATAACGCAGGTTTTCAAGGGACTGGACCCTGCTCATCGCAATCGACTCAATGCCGTGAACTCGTGATGCCAGCAGGGCGATCGTAAAGGCCCCGATCTCGGTCACGATGTATTCCTGAACCGGTAAATCCTTGCTGTCCAGTTCGAAAAAGTAGCGCAGGTCAAGAACGCTGACGATGCGGCCTTTTACATTCACCACGCCACGGTAGAAAGCAGGGACACCCGGAAGCCATGTTAGTGCAGTTAACGGTCGGATGGCACGCACATAGGCGACCTCAATCCCGTAGCGCTCTGTGCCGAGGGTAAAGATGGCGAATTTACGCCATTCAGTATCGGTAGCCAGTTCACTGTCATCAGTGAGTGGTTCAGCGTACTGTGTTGCGCGCTGTTTCAGAACACTTTGTTCACGAGCGCTCTCATTGATATTGAACTGGGATCGGATCGCCTGCCAGTCACTGCTCAACCGGTCGTCAAACTGATGGCTATCGTTCTCACTCATTCCAACTCACACTGCCTTCATTGAAGCCTGTTATAATTGGCCGCACTCTTAAAGGTTCACCTGATCGATTCCACAGTTTCACTTGTCAGTGGGTGCATTGGTCTGAATTGGACATACTATTTGCATCCCCCCATCCATTAGTCTAAATCTAAATCGTCTCTAAAAGTTAGAAGGATTGACTGTTATGCAGGAAAATGGACATCAGAACGGAAACAATGGCAATTCTGCCAATACCGGGACCGATATGGTAAAGCGCGGCCTTGCCCAGATGCTCAAGGGTGGGGTGATTATGGACGTGGTCACACCCGAGCAGGCCAAAATCGCAGAAGACGCTGGTGCAGTAGCTGTCATGGCACTGGAACGTATTCCGGCTGATATTCGAGCGCACGGTGGTGTTTCCCGCATGAGCGATCCCGATATGATCGAAGGCATTATGGCGGCGGTCACCATCCCGGTGATGGCGAAGGTCCGTATTGGTCATTTTGTTGAGGCGCAGATTCTGGAATCGCTGGGTATCGACTATATCGATGAGAGCGAAGTGCTCACTCCGGCGGACGAAGAACACCACGTCAACAAGTGGAAGTTCAAGGTGCCGTTTGTGTGTGGTGCGCGTAATCTGGGCGAAGCACTGCGCCGTATCAATGAAGGCGCTGCGATGATCCGTACCAAGGGTGAAGCGGGTACCGGTGACGTAGTGGAAGCAGTGCGTCATGCCCGCGCGGTCAATGGTGAGATCCGTCGTCTGACTTCAATGGATGAGGATGAGATATTCACATATGCCAAGAACATCCAGGCACCGTTTGCGCTGGTGAAGGAAACTGCTGAACTGGGACGGCTTCCGGTAGTCAATTTCGCAGCAGGGGGTGTCGCGACTCCGGCAGATGCTGCGCTGATGATGCAGCTTGGCGTCGATGGTGTGTTTGTGGGATCAGGTATCTTCAAGAGTGGTGATCCGGCCAAACGCGCCAAGGCGATTGTCGAAGCGGTCACGCATTTTGATAATCCTGAGGTGCTGAAGAACGTCAGCCGCGGCCTGGGCGAAGCAATGGTCGGCATTAATGTCGGGCCTGACAACCTATATATGGGTAAGCGTGGTTGGTAGATGTGCTGATTAGATCTAGGTGTGCTTCCGCTGCCGACGGTTTAACTCAGCGACACCGATGATTTCTCCATCAAGAAGCAGAAAGCGCTTCTTGCCCATGAGCCGGTGCAGTGTTTGATTAATGTACCGGCTCTTCTGTTTCCAGAAGGCTTCGAGTGATACAGCGGCAAGCTCTTCCAATGTCATCTGCTGAACCGTTGTCGTCTGTTTGGTTTCGACGACTTTGGTTTGCAGAGTATCGCGGCTTACCTTCATGTTTTTGAGGCGTGTGTTGATCTGAGCCAGTTCTTCCTGATAGAAGGTTCGCAGCTCAGTACCTGCTTTCGCCTGCTCCCGAATGAGATTACGCGCTTCGATTTCCAGCGCCTCAATCTCCCGTCCTAATGATTCAATTCGCGACCGATACTGCTCCTGTCTGGGTGCAGGTGCGTTGAAGACATCCGTCGAATTCCGTTCCAGCATCTGTTTCAGATAGTCATTCATCAGTGAGATCAGGTGATTCTCATTCAGAATGCGCTTGTTACTACACTTGGGTAGGGCACTGGAACGTGATTTCGCTGCTGGACACGCCAGTCCGCGATAGTTCTTTGACTTCTTTACCTGCGTTGACCAGAAACTACCGCACTCGGCACAAACCCCTAGTCCACTAAACCGATGTGTAAGGTGCGGATCCGTGTTGCCACGAACTGCATCCGAGCGGCGGTGGATTTCTGCCTTTATGCGCTCAGCTAATTCGCCTGTCCACACAGGTTCGTGCGTATTGCGAAAGATCGTCGCGCCTTCTGGCATTGGAACACTCTCATCGTAAGCCCACGCACCGTACTTAAACCCGTTTTTTGAAGCTGCGTTCGCGTGGTGCCGAGCAATGTGCCCCCAGAAGATCGGCTTCATGAGCAGCCGATACAGATAGCCAGGGTAGTATCGCTCACCGTTATCTTTGACATGTCCATAACGATCAAAGAGTTCATCTTCGATGCTGAACCAGGCGACCCCTTCCAGGATCAATTCCGCCAGGTCATCCCAAAGACGACGCTTATCCTCGTTAACCTGTAAACAGAGCGCTTTCCCCGTGTTTTGATCACGTATCACCTTATGCGACATCGGCACCCGGCTGGTGATTGGTAGTCCGCGTTTGGCACGCGCTATCATGGCATCATCGCGTGCTTTGACGAAACGGTCAATATCACCTGCTGCTTTGTAGCCGCCTAGTGCAATCCACATGCGGTAATTATTCTGATCAATCCACCCATCCTGGAGCGAATAAATCCTCGCCTTGATGTTGATGGTGCGTTCAACGACATAGGCGTGAAGCGCCTGAGTGCGTGCGAAACGGTCACCATCCCGAACAATCATGATATCAAAATCCCGCGCCTCCCAATGGCGTCGCAGTTGGTGGAAAGCATCCACTCCCTGTTTGGCCGCGTCGGACGCAAGCTCATGGAAATCGACGTAACGGCGGCTGTGTCCTGGTACTTTCAGGATATCTGTAATCTGCCATCCGTTACCCTCTGCGAGCGCACAAGCTTCGGCTTCCTGTTGGGGAAGACTGATCTTGTCCGGCTCATTTTGTGCCCGTGAGGACACTGCACACCAGATAATGCATCGAACCATTTCACCTCCGGTCTAGCTCTGGTTATTCGA
>JAEZAF010000215.1 GCA_023430545.1 Chloroflexota bacterium | reverse complement strand
CCGATGGTGGCGCGCGGCGTGCTGCTCGACATGGCGGCGTTCTTCGGCACCGACGTCGTCAAGGAAGGAACCGCGTACAACCGCGAACAGATCGAGGGCGCGGCGCAGAAGCAGGGCGTCGAGATCCGCGAGGGCGACATCGTGATCTTCCACTCCGGATGGCTGAGCCTGATCGAGTCCGACCCCAAGCGATACGTCAGCGTGGAGCCCGGCCTCGGCAAGGATGGCGCGCTCTACCTCGCCTCCAAGAACGTCATGGCTGTCGGTGCCGACACCTGGGGTGTCGAAGCCATCCCGTTCGAGGACGGCGTCGGCACCTTCGAGGTCCACCAGATCCTGCTCGCGAGGAACGGCATCTACCTGCTGGAGAACATGAACACCGAGAGGCTGGCGAGGGACAAGGTCCACGAGTTCATGTTCGTCCTGGGGCACAACAAGTACAAGGGCGCGGTGCAGTCGATGATCAACCCGGTGGCGATCCGCTGATCGGTTTCAGGGGACCCATGAATCCGGTCACTGACGTGATCCTGCCGTCCGTGATCGTGATGAAGTCGACGCCATCGACAGCGGGTGCTCCGTTCGAGGTCAGGGCCCAGTTGAACCGGGCGCTGTCATGATGCACGTCGACCTGGCTGGTACGGGCGATCTTCATGTTCGGCACCTGTCCACGCAGGCCCGCGATGTGCGCCGCGAGGGCGTCCGCGCCCTCGACCAACGCGGTGGGATCCGAATACACTGCATCGTCAGCCCAGCAGTCCCGGAGCGCCTGGCGGCGTTCTTCCGGGTTGTCGTGCGACCACGCCTCGCAGTAGCGATCGATCAATGCATCGAGTGACATCCGTGCTCTCCTGGCGGCTTGCTTCGGAGCAGCCATGGTCGATCGGAGGTGTATGCCGTGTCAACGGGCCCGCTGCTTCGCATCAGATGCCCTGCAGAGGCTGCCGATCGGATCGGTGTCCGTTGTCTTTGCGAGAAAGCGACGGGCATTCGCGCCAAACCTCACTCCAGGGAGGATGTCGGTGGCCAAGCTCGTATTCGGAATGAACCAGTCCCTCGACGGCTATGTCGACCACATGGCGTTCGCGCCGAGCCCCGTTCTTTTCCGCCATTTCATCGAGGAGGCCCGGGGCCAGGCGGGGAGCGTGTACGGCCGCCGGATGTACGAGGTCATGCGCTACTGGGACGAGGAACATCCTGAATGGGATGCGGAGGAACGCGCCTTTGCGGCGGCTTGGCGGAGGCAGCCGAAATGGGTGGTCTCGCGTTCGATGAAAGCCGTCGGCCCCAACGCGAGCCTCGTGGATCGTGATCTCGAGGACGCGATCCGCAAGCTGAAGGAAGAGCGCGACGGGGAGATAGAAGTTGCCGGCCCGGACCTGGCGAGAAGCCTCACCGACCTCGGCCTGATCGACGAGTACCGGATCTACCTGCATCCCGTCGTGCTTGGCCATGGCAAACCGTACTTCGCCGGACCCCGGCCGCCGTTGCGCCTGACAGCTAGCGATCGGATCGGGGAGGACGTGATCCGGTTGACCTACGTTCCTGCCTGACTGCCTGCCAGGCAGAGCGAGGGGGATCCGAAGCCTCAGAGCGGCGGTTCTGAGGTGGGCTTGAACAAGCACTAGCGGTTGCCACCCTCTGGTGCGGCAGTTTGTACCGAGGCGATGGAAAGCGTCGGCAGTTTGTTGATCACGAAGCTGGGCGACGCCAGTTGAATGGCCGCGGCATCGAGTTGGCAAAGGATCGTCCGGCTCATCGCGTCCTTCACGTCTCGCACACCGTGATCCGTACAGAGGAAGCGCACCGTCAGTTCCAGCCAGTTGTCGGTCAGGCGCCAGTAGACCCGAGGTTCGACCTCCGCCGTCGCCGCGGCGTAGCGCCTGCGCAACTCTGCAAGCGCGTCGGCTCCCAGTTCCGTCGCTCTCATGGAGTGATGGCGGGCGGCGTCGAGCAAGATCCGCTCCGCGCCCTCTCGGTCGGCGTCGAACGGGATCGGCAGGGTCATCTCCTCCCAAATGTAGGGAAAGTCACGGGTGTAGTTGTAGACGGGCTCATCGAAGATCTGGGTGTTGTTCACCGACACGATCCTTCCGGTGTACTGCCGGCTCTTCACCCAGACCGCCGGATCGGCGTTTTGCACCGCCGGTGGTTGGCCCATCTCCATGATCTTCGTCTGCATGAACGTCAGACCAATGACGTCCCCCCTGACCCCGCCCATGGTGATCCGGTCGCCGACATTGAACACGTCTCCACGGAGGATGATGAAGTAGCCGGCGAAGGCGGTAATAACCCGCTGCAGGGCAAACGCAATGCCGGCGCCCATCAATCCGAACGCCGTGGCCAGTCGGGCGGGCTGATCGAACCATACCGACAACGCGCCAAGCCCCAGAACGACCGCAGCGACAAGCCGAATGCCTTGCCGGACCCAGAACGCCGATACCTCTCGTCCCGGAAGCTGTCGCCGGTTGACAAGGTGCTGCGCCAGTCGGCTCACCAGGACCACCAGCAGGACGAAGATGAGGCTGACCAGAAGCTTGGCGCCCGTCTCCGCATTCACGCCAATCAGCTGCACGCCGAATAGTTCGGCAGACTTGTTGGGACCTACGAATCGCAGCACTTCAGGCATCGATCAATCGAAATTCGTAATGCGGGGACCAGAAGCCGAGCAAGCGTTTCGGATGGCAAGGGTCATGCCCTACCGAAGGCGATCACCGTGGACAACCGCACGGAGTTCACATCCAAGGCGCTCGATGGATGGGCTTGCAAGCGCGGCGTCAAGCTGGACTACACCTGCGATGGCGAAGGCGATCCGCTTGTCGACCCGCGAGTACAGAACCGAATGCGCTGAATCGCCAATGCTGGCGTTGACAGCCGCGTGCTTGTGCCGTTTTACTCCTGCAGAGCGCAGCGGCCGTCCATCTCTTTGCGCCTGAAC
>JAEZAF010000177.1 GCA_023430545.1 Chloroflexota bacterium | reverse complement strand
TGACCAGCAGTAATGTAATAATCAGTGTGCCGATTAATTTTCTTTGTAACATAAGCCCTCGATAGACTCTCCGCTAACCGCTATACGTAGTACCGAAAACCAAAGTTGCATGAATCCCGAAATCTGTGGCATGAATCGCTTGACTCTCTGGTTACCTGAGGGTTTAGAGTGGCAGCAGGTGTTGTGAAAGGCGTCACAAATGTTCCGTATTGGCCTGTTTTCGCAGTTATGTCAGGTGTCGATCCCGGCGCTGCGCCATTACGACGAGATCGGACTGCTCAAGCCGCAGACGGTCGATCCGTTCACCGGCTACCGCTATTATACGGCGGCGCAGGTGCCTCGGCTCAATCGCATCGTCGCGCTGAAGGAGCTTGGATTTTCGCTGAATGATGTGCATCAGATGCTGGAAGACGATCTCTCGACCGGCCAGCTTCACGAGATGCTGCGCCGCCGTCAGAGCGAACTCCACGAGCAGATCACGCAGGCACAGGCACAGCTCGCGGATGTCGAAACCCGCCTGCGACAGGTCGCACTGGAACCCACGTCGCGCCTAACCGCACCGAACCTCTCATCCAACAGTGTCAGGAGCAGTGCCGCGATGACCGTTCAGACTCCCTTCAATCAACGTTTCAGCCACCGCCTCGCTCAAGTCTTACAGGCTCCACCCGTCTCCACCGGACGCATCACGCAGGTGCTAGGCGCGGTGGTCGATGTCAGTTTCGATCCCGGTCACATGCCGGGGATTTACGAAGCGCTGCGCGTCGAACGGGAAGGTGAACCCACGCTGATTCTCGAAGTGCAGATGCACGTCGGCAGTAATGAAGCCCGCACCATCGCGATGGGCAGCACGGACGGCCTGAAGCGCGGCATCGCGGTTTATGCGCTCGGCCAGACAATCACGGTGCCGGTCGGGGAAGCGACGCTGGGGCGTATCTTCAACGTGCTTGGCGAACCGATCGACGGCGGCCAGCCGATTGAGTCCGCTGTGCCTTATCGCTCGATCCATACCGAAGCGGTGGATTTCGAAGGCCAGCAGACAAAGCTGGAGATCTTCGAGACCGGGCTGAAGGTGATCGACCTGCTGGCCCCGATCACCAAAGGCGGCAAGACTGGCGTCTTCGGCGGCGCGGGCACCGGCAAGACGATCATCATCACCGAGCTGATCAACTCGATTGCCGTGCAGCATAACGGCCTCTCGGTGCTGGTCGGTGTCGGAGAGCGCACTCGCGAAGGGACGCAGCTTTACGGCGATATGCAGGCCGCCGGTGTGCTGGACAAGCTGACGATGGTCTTCGGCCAGATGAACGAACCACCCGGTGTGCGTCTGCGGGTGGCGCTGTCCGGCGTGACGATGGCCGAGCATCTGCGCGATCAGGGGCGGGATGTGCTGCTGTTCATCGACAACATCTTCCGCTATTCACTGGCGGGGGCAGAAGTCTCGGCGATTTTAGGGCGGATGCCGTCTGCTGTAGGTTATCAGCCCACGCTGGCGGATGAGATGGGACAGCTTCAGGAACGGCTTGCGTCGAATGAACGCGGCTCGATGACCTCTTTACAGGCGGTGTTCGTCCCCGCTGACGACTACTCTGATCCGGCACCGGTCGCGGTCTTCACGCATCTGGATGGCACGATCGCGCTGACACGCTCGCTGGTGGAGCGCGGCCTGTTCCCGGCGGTCGATCCGCTGGACAGCACCAGTAAGCTGCTGTCTCCGCTGTATGTGGGGGAAGAACACTATCGCACAGCGCGACAGGTGCAGCAGGTGCTCCAGCGCTATAAGGATTTACAGGACATCATCTCGATTCTGGGCGTGGATGAACTCGCCATCGAGGATCGTCTGCTGGTGTCACGCGCCCGCAAGATCGAACTGTTCCTCAGCCAGCCGATGTTTGTCGCGCAGCAGTTCACCGGACGCGATGGCCGTTATGTGAAGGTCAAGGACACGGTGCGCGGCTTCCGCATGATCCTCGACGGTGAAGTGGATCACATCCCGGAGCAGTTCTTCTATCTGGCTGGTCCGATGGAGGATGTGCTGGCGCGATTTGAGTCGGAGAGTTAGGGGGATCGGCTTTTAAACCTTACCCCTGCGCAACTTGTTGAGCTATCTTCGAACCTGTAACTTGCCTGGCCGGGTGCATATAGGATAACAAAAAAGGGCGCTCCGATTGGACCGCCCTTTGATTTACTTTGGAGCTGCGCTGACTAGCACTCGCTGTAGCCGCAGGCAAGGCACTTGCGGCAGCCCTCGACGCGCATCAGCGTGATATTCGCGCACGACGGGCAGACATCCGCGCCGGACAGCACGCCGGGATGATGTCCGTTGCTGCCGTTGGATGCGCTGGTGGCGCTCACTGGCGGGGCTGAGACTGGTGTGGCCGGTGCGCTTTTGGCACTGCTGCCGCCGTCATAGCTGATGCTGGTGGCGTCCATTGGCAGGCCGAGCTGCTGCGGTTCCTCGCTCTTGAAGTACTGGTCTTCCAGCACACGGGCGACAGCGTCCGGCAGCGAGACGACGCGGGTTTCGCCGAATCCGACCGAGCGTGCGCCGCCGATGTCACGGAGCTGGTCGATGATCAGGCGCAGCATGGTCCGACGGTTGTGCGGGTCGGTTGTCCGCAGTGAGAGCGAGATCATGCGGCCCAGACCTTCGGCGTCGGCCTGAAGGTCACTGCCTGCCTTGCCCGGTGCGGTGATGAACACCTCGAACGGATAGCCATTTTCGTCGCTGTTCATGGTGATGTAAGCCGTGCCGAACGGTGTCTGGCAGTTGACGGTCGTGCCGCTGAGCTTCTTCGGACGCGGGTAGACGCGGTGCGGGGTCGCGACCTGTGCGGGCTTGGCTTCCGCCGGTTTTGTCTCGGCTTTGGCTTCGGCCTTCGCTTCAGACTTTTCCTCGGATTTGCTCTCACTCTTGGCGCGTGCATCATCCTTCAGCATCAGCACCTGCTCGTCGCGGCTGCCGTCACGGTAGATGGTGCCGCCCTTGCAGCCGAGATCGTACATCATCTCGTACAGCTTGCTGACCTGTTCAACGGTGTAGTCGTTCGGGACGTTGCAGGTCTTGGAGATGGCGGAGTCGATCCAGTACTGGAAGGCCGCCTGCACTTTGACATGTTCCTCTGGCGCGAGGTCCATCGCAGTCACGAAGTAATCGGGCAGTGTGTCTTCGTCGGGGTGTGCGTCGCGCCATGCCTTGACCAGCGGTACCTGCTCTTCATGCAGACCGAGGCGGCTCTTGCGGTAGTAGACCCACGAGAAGAACGGTTCGATGCCGGTGCTGGTGTTGACCAGTGTGCCGGTGGTGCCGGTCGGGGCCTGTGTCAGCAGGGTGACGTTGCGGATACCGTCGCGGCGGATCTTCTCGCGCACATCCTGTGGCATCACCTGCATGAAACCGCTCTGCAGGAACTTCTCGGCATCGAAGGCCGGGAACGATCCCTTTTCAGCGGCGATGTCGCTGGAGGTGGTATACGCCTCAACCGCGATGAATTTGTACAGTTTGTCGATGAATTTGACAGACTCGTCGCTGCCGTAGCGCACACCGAGCTTGATCATCAGTTCGGCGATGCCCATCGTGCCGAGTCCGACACGGCGTTCGCTGCCCTGAACCTGCGCGTTCTGTTCGAAGAAGTACGGCGTGCTGTCGATCACGTTATCGAGGAAGCGGGTGGCGTAGCGCACGGTCTTCGCCAGATCATCCCATGCGACATCGTGCGCATCTTCGTCATAGAAGCGGGCCAGATTGATCGCACCGAGATTGCAGACCGAGAACGCGCCAAGCGGCTGTTCACCGCACGGATTGGTGCTGATCAGCGGGTTGAAGTACCAACTGTTCGCCATCTTGTTGCTGCGCTCGCGGAACCAGACACCCGGCTCGGCGCTGGCCCACGCGCTCTCGATGATGGCATTCCAGACTTCACGCGCCTTAACCGTCTTGTAATGCTGGACGGTGCGGCCCATCGCAATCCACTTGTCGATGTCGCCGTCCCAGACATCATCATAATCGTCGTAGCTGGTATCCGGGAACATGAGATCCCAGTCACCGTCGGCCTTGACCGCTTCCATCAGCTTGTCGCTGACACCAACGCTGATGTTGGCATTGGTGATATTTCCGGCCTGACGCTTGCTGTTGATGAAGTCGAAAACATCGGGATGCCAGTCATTGAGGATCAGCATCAGTGCGCCGCGACGGGAATTCGAAGTGTAAACACCGCTGCCGCTGAGCAGATGGACATCATCAACTTCGAAGTCGTAGACTTCACTGTCACCGAGCAGTTCAATCGAGGTGATCGTATCCGGCAGGGTGTTCAGCAGTTCGCGGATTTCCTGCACCGGGGCGGTCTGCTGGTCGCTTTCCAGCCGTTCGCTGATGCGTTCGAGCTGCGCGACGGAAATACGGTCGCTGACGCCGTCATGGATGCGCTGGCGGTACTTCGAGCGCACGCCAAGCGACGACCATACCTCGACGGGATAGGTATTTTCTTCACGGATGCCGTTATTCTCCGCAGAGACTTTCTCAGCCGGGATGAAGGCAGCGAAACGCTGCTTGAAATGACGGCCTGTTACACTCAGGCGGTAGATGGTATTCCAGCCCTGTGCGGAACGGTCGGTTGCGCTGATGCGTGAGACGATGCCATTGGCCGAGAGAAGCTGCTGTACGTCGGCCAGCATCGGACGGTTGATGCAGTCGATGCCGTAGCCGCCCTTGCTGCCGCGATTGCAGCCGTCAGCATCGAAGTAACCGGCGATGAACGCGGCCTGCACCGCCGAGGGTGAACGGAAGATCGCTTCCGGCACGCGGATGTCTTCCGCTTTGGCTTTCAGCAGACCGTTGGCGCTCAGCCATTCGATCATCAGGCGGGAATAGATGCCGATATTCTGGCATGCGCCGTCCCCGTTCTCGATGCTCGGTTCAAGTGCAAACAGATCACGGATGCTGTTCACCAGCCGTTCGCGGACTGTCGGGTGCGCGTCAGCCGTCGCCAGCTTGATGGCCTTCGCCGCCTGCCAGTTGACCTTCTTGCCGACGTGGACATAGCCGTCGCCGTGCATGTAGCCGAGCAGATAGGCGAGGTCTTCGGTCAGCAGTTCGGGCAGGCGCACATTTTCATTCAGGGTGGTGCTCATGATCGAGCGCTGATAATCGACCGGCTTCAGTTCGACATACTGGGTCTGAACACCGCTGCCGAGCAGCAGCAGGATCTCATCCCCGGTCGTCAGGTATTTCAGGG
Source organism: Chloroflexota bacterium (assembly GCA_023430545.1). Lineage (GTDB taxonomy): Bacteria > Chloroflexota > Anaerolineae > Aggregatilineales > Phototrophicaceae > JAEZAF01. The sequence continues at coordinate 12,512 of JAEZAF010000177.1, read as the reverse complement.
GCATGGTGGTGATCTTGCCGTCCATCAGCACGGCGACCTTGTGGTCGGGTGTGATGCGGACCTTGTAGCCGCGTTCGGTCGTGACTTCGTACAGCGGCTTGATGCCGTTGCGGAATCGGGCGGTAATGCGGCGCAGTCCCTTGTGGGTGTGCGCGTAGAAGGTTTCACCCGCGTCGATGCGATCCGCCAGCTCTGCTGCTGGGATCAGGCCGACACTGGTCAGCACGCGCTCATCCGGGCCGAAGCAGCCGCCCTGTTCGATCAGGCCGGTGACGAAGCTGTACAGCGCGCCCCATGACACTGATCCGCTGGAGCGACCGTTGACGCCTTTCACATACGAGGTGCGTGGGCGCAGCGTCGAGATATTGATGCCGACACCGCCGCCGCGTGACATGATTTCGGTCATCTGGTGCAGCGTTTCGATGATGCCGCCGCGTGAGTCTTTCGGAGAGGGGATTACATAACAGTTGTAAAAGGTAAGCTGCTGATCGGTCCCTGCGCCAGTCAGGATGCGGCCACCGGGGACGAACTTCCAGCCTTCCAGCAGCCAGCGGAAATTCTGCTGCCATTCAGCCTGATTTTCCTGCGTTTCCATCTGGGCGATACCACGGGCCACACGATCCATCATCTGGCCGGGATCGGTCTCGATGGGCTTATCGACATGCTCAAGGTCACGGGTCACGACCGAGCCGTCGAGCAGCTCAATGGTGATCTCAGGAAGCGTCATCGCAGTTACTTTGCCGACTTCGCGCTGGCCGGTTTTAGGGTCCACCACCACGACCACCGTATCACCGACTGTCAGTGTCGAACGCGTCATATCCTTCTGCGCGTAACGATCAAGGAAGATCTTGTAACCCAGATCGTACAGCGCATTCGGATCGTGCTGCTGACCCCGCTGTCCTGACTGTCCGGCCTCTTTTACCTGTGCCATGTAATGTATGCCTCCTCGAAATACTTCGTAATATCGCCTGTAAACAGCGACAGATAACCTATCAGCGGTCTTACCACTTCGGTAAGCCACTCAGATATAGAACGTAAAATGAGTACAGATTGGCTGAGGGGAAGGGTTCCCCGACTTTGGAAAAGAACGATTTTTTAGTGCTGAGGTGCGTCTGTCATCACGATGCGATGATACTCCTTTTATATCACAATCTGCGGAATTGTCCACTTAAAAGCGGATTGTAGAAGGTATAGATTCGGTTAGGGAAAGTTACGAAAACTGAACTAAAGACAATGTTTAGCCGGGGTTACAAACCGGCCACAATCCACTCTCAATACGGCCTTAACCCTCTGACAAATCTGCCCGATGGGTATCAGACCAGAGGCCCTGGCACGGCCTTTACTTACCAGAATGACGGTTTGTTATCCGCATCAGAAGGGCGGGGCATAGGCATTCTGTACCGGACCGTTATCCGCCGTCTCGCCTATTCCAATTGCCTTTAAGGGGACGTATAATGCGACCATTCAACAAAATACCTCGACGCTAAAATCAGACAAGGAACGGAAACGATATGGCAGAGGAAACAATACGTGACGGAATGGTGGTCAGCCTCGCCTACAGCCTAACCGCCGATGGAGAAATCGTCGAGACGGCAACTGCTGAAGAACCGCTGGATTATCTGCACGGGGCAGACAACATCGTCCCAGGTCTGGAAGCAGTCCTGCTCGGCAAGAAGGTTGGGGACCGGATGACCGTTACCTTGCAGCCTGCCGAAGCCTACGGCGACTATGATCCTGACGACACCGAGATCGTGCCGCTGTCCGACTTCCCGGATGCCAACGAACTGAGCGAAGGCATGGCGGTCGTCATGGAAGACGAAGACGGCTACATGTTCGACGCACTGATCCGCGAGATCCGCGCTGACGAAGTGGTGCTGGACTTCAATCCGCCGCTGGCGGGTCGCGTCATCACCTATGATGTCGAAGTCCTCGAAATCCGTCCGGCGGAAGAAGAGGAGCTGGCTGCGGGTCAGCCTTACGGCTTCATGGACGATCACGACCATGACGACGAACTCTACGACGAAGACGAAGCTTACGAAGAATAAGCCTCGAACCGTCAGTTTGAAACCATCAGAAAGCGGATGCTATGTGCGTCCGCTTTTTGTTTGGGGCGAAAAGCCCCTATCCTGAGGTACCCCATTGCCCTCCCTTACAGACTCAACAGAAAAGGCCTTCCCAGTGATCCTGAGAAGGCCTTTGCGCTGTTTCTGATCAGAGGATCAGGCGGTTTGTGTCACTGGTTGGAAGAGAAGGAAGCTTCCGGTGAAGGCAGCGGTTCCTGTGCTTCGGGCAGTCCCACCGGCAGATCCAGCAGGCCGTCGTTCTCTTCCATGCCACCAATCTTGATGGTCTTCAGGCTGACATCGTCCAGCAGGATTTTGCCGGAACCCATCTTGTTCTTCACCGATACCTTGACCTTATTAGCGGCCTTTACCACCGGGACATTCCCAGCGATCTGTTTGTAGTTATAGGTGCCACCTTCGATCGACAGGTTCAGCTTGTCTTTGGTGCCGTCGGTGTAGATCACCTTTGCCGAGATTACAGCGCCGTTGACGGCCTTCTTCGCCTGCACCCACACACTCAGAGTATGCGCGTTGATCGGCTGGAGTGTCACATTGCTGATCGTCTGCACGATGCTGGAATTTTCACCTGCACCACCCTTGAACTGGAAGGCACACTGGCCGGCGCGAGCAACCGTCTTATCGGGCTTATTGCACTTGCGCTTATCGCTGGTTGAGTTCTTGAGCTTCCAGTTTGCAGCCTCACCACCTGATGCACCGGGGGCTTCAAAACCACCGTTGGTCAGCAGTTCGCCAGCGGGCGGAGGGGGAGGAGGTGTTTCGGTACCACCGCCGCCGCCGGTATCCGCTGCCACCATGACCTGAAGCAGTGTGGTCGGGGCTGCATTGTACATCGGGTCGGTGCTGGTCAGGGTATGGCCGATCAGACCTGCGTGAGCCGGTTCCTGGATGTAGTCCACGGCTGCGGTGACGGTCACTGACTGCGGGACATTCCAGTTCTGCGGCGTGATAACCAGTGTGGACGGCGAGACATTGACTTCACCATCACTGTAGAAGCGGACGGTCACCAGGTTGGCCGGGGCGCTGGCAAGCTGTACCGTATAGGTATCGGTTGCGCCACCTTCTGCGACAACCGTGCTGCCACCGCTCTGTGCGATCACCAGTCCGGGCGCGTTGGTCGCGGTTCCGTTGAGTTCGAAGGCACCCGCGTCACAGGCACCGGCACGGGTGTAACCGCGCTGGTCCACATTGGTGCAGCCTGCGCCGCCCTTATTGATGGCTGGGCTGCCGTTCACCAGTGCGTGGGTGAGGGTGAAGCCACCGTTGTTCGCCAGCGGACTCACGACAGCGGCTGCGTTGTTGGAGACGGTGTCGCCGGTCTTGGTGGGGCAGCTTGAACCCAGCACGTTATTGCCTGCGCTGTTGTAATCCTGATTGTCGCAGTCCTGCAGGCTACCGTTGACGGTATTACCGACGATGATGCTGCGGGCGATGCCGATAACATCAGCGTCTTCCGGGAAGATGTCGTCGATGACGCGGGCGAGACCGCCGCCAGCGTATTTGGCCGAGTTGCCGACGATGGTGGTGCTGCGCAGTTCGAGATCACCGTACTCGTCCACGAAGATCGCGCCGCCGAGGGTGTCAGTCGAGTTACCGGAGACGGTGGTGTTGATCAGCGTCAGGGTCGGTTTCGGAGCCACGTTGTCGGTGGTGGTGTAGATTGCGCCGCCGCCCGGATGCTTGAAGTCGCCGCCGAAGCTCTCGTAACCACTGGCCCAGTTGCCGGCGATGGTGCTGTTGACGATGGTCATGACGTTGCTGTTGGAGACCGCGCCGCCGTAACCACTGTACATGCCATCCCCATTGTCAGCGATGTTGTTGTTGAGGGTGCTGCTGTGGATGTTGGTCAGCGTGGTATAGGTTTCCAGCGCACCGCCATTGGCAGCACTGTTATTCGAGATATTGCTGCGCGTGATATTGAGGAAATCACCGCTGCTGTAGATCGCGCCGCCCTCGGCCAGGCTGGTGTTGCCGGTCATGGTGACGTTCATCAGGGTTGCGGAACCCAGATAGTGGTAAAGCGCGCCACCGCCAAAGTCGGTATCCGGTGAGGAGTTGCCGGTGAAGGTGCTGTTGAAGATGAACAGTTCCTCGCCACCGTTATTGATCGCGCCGCCACCGAAGCCCTGTGCAACATTATCGGTGAAGGTGGAGTTGAAAATATACATCTTCACGCCGGTTGCGTTGTCATTGCTCACCGCACCGGCTGTACTGCCGATATTGCCTGAGAAGGTGGAGCCGGTGATGATCGCCGTACCACCTTCGTTGTTCATGGCACCACCGTCGTAGACCGTCTGGTTGCCCATGAACGTGCTTTTGGTGACGCGCATTTTCGACGAATTACGGGAAACGAGTGCACCACCGCTGTTGGCGGTGTTGGCGACAAAGGTGCTGTTGGAAATCGTGACATCGGAGTTCCAGTCGCCACCGACTGCACCACCTGATGAGGTATTGCTGTTGGATGTGAAGTTCGAGTTATAGATTATACCAGTTGAGGAGTCGAGCGAGATTGCACCGCCGATGTAGGTTGACTTGTTGCCGGTGAAGTTCGAGTTCTCCACAAACAGGAAGCCTTCATCAACCGTGATCGCGCCGCCATCGAGGACGATGCCGGTAGTGACGTTGTTCTCGAAGGTGCTGCCGAAGACACTGACGGTGCTGCCGCCGCGGGCGTAGACCGCACCGCCGGAGCCATAATCACCGACACAGCCGTTTTTGGCCTTGACGTTGTTCAGAGTCAGCTTACCAGTGCCGTTCACCCAGAACAGACGCAGCTCGTTGCTGGCGTTGCACGAGGAAAACAGCGGGTCGCGCTGAAGGGTCGCGCCGTTGCCGTTGATGATGATGTTGCTGTTGATCTGAGGCAAGGCGTTTGCGCCAAAGAATACAGGCTTGTTGTTCTGCATTTCCATGTATTCATTGTCGATGGCGTTGAAGGTATAAGTCCCGCCCGCTGCAAGGTTGATCTCGTCCTTGCCAGCGGTTGCGTTCGCCTGATTGATCGCGTTGATCAGGGCCGCCACATCGCCATTGGGGATGTTATAGGCTGCCGCCTGCCCGGTCATGGATGGGACGAATCCCAGCACGAGCAGGGTAAGCAGGGTACCCATGTAGAAAACAAGACTTCTGGGAGTTCGTTGCTGCATTTTGTGCTCCTGAATAACAGATAAGCTGCTGACTGTGGCAATCTTAGTCGATCTGTCGGTATCTTTAATCTGAGTTAGGGTGGAATTTCATCTCCTACTAAAGGCTTAGAACAAATGTGCCGATCTCACGCTCAGCGCATGATCGATACAATGGCAGCATAACCGAATCCAGCGATCCTGTGCGCCTGAGGCAGGGAATAGCAGGTTAATCGTCAGGGGGTCGGTCATTTGAGGGGAATAAAAAAGCCCTCCGCTGGATGATGGTGTTATGCTGACATCATGGCGGAAGGCGCTTCAGGGTCGGTTGATATATGTCGGGGGTGACGCTAACGACGCGAGTCTATGGGGTCGGGTGTCCAGGTAGGTTCGGGGGTTTTCGTCCCGACGACGTATGAAGTCGCCGTCTCGGCCATGAATTCCTGCAGGCGTGTGGGTGCGGCAGTGACTGTCAGCGGGAAGGACTCCGCATCGGCAGTGGTGCGAGGCAGCAGCGGGTCAATGGTGGGTGCGATAACGGTATTGCGCTGATCGACGCGGGCGGTTTCCTGAATATCGTATTCCTCCTCCGGGAACTGGACGATACCAGAGCCGACGAGGTAAAGCCCGGCGGCGAACATCACCGCTACCAGCGCCAGCAGGACGAGACCTGTCTGACGGTTGGACTGGCGGCGGGCGGTGGTCAGCGCGGTCATTGGACGCGGGGCATCCGGGCTGCTGAGCGACTCAATGCGCGCTTTAAGCTGATCGAATGGATATCCCTGCGAAAAATCCAGCAGGGGCAGGTTGTTGATGAGTTTAGGGGATGGGGCCGGGGCCGCCATCACCGGGATGATGTGCTGTCCGGCATCCAGCGCCTGTTCAAGCTGGCGTTGGGCGGCGCTGTCATAGCTGCTGTGCGGAGAGATGATAAAGACGGACATGTGCTGTGTGCCCGTCTGTACGGCCTTACTCACCTCATATCCCGCCGCTGCCAGGTCATTTGAAAGGCGTTCAGCAAGCGGTGCGTCGCCTGGCGCGTGTATCAAGGTAATCAAAAGAGCTTTCCTTCCAGTAAATCTCAGATCGTCCGATTCTCTGATGATCTTTGCTCATCAGAATCGCCGTGCATCATAACACAGCCGCCTGAGAATCTCCTGGAGAAAGCTCTTTCGGGTTTTATGAGTAGTTGATAAGTTGCAGGCCGCGACCGCCGTTTATTCCGGCATCAGGACTTCCGGTGCCAGCCAGTACAGATCACGTGACATCAGCATATTGACGAACAGATGATAACCCAGGCCGGCGCGGACAGCCCGCCCATCCTCAGAGAGTTCCGGTGCAGCCGGATACTGGAAGGTGAAGACAGCGGCATACTGGCCGGTCACTTCATCTTCATAAACCACCGCATCCAGCATCTCCATTTCGCGGTCGGCGAACAGATCCTGGAAGGGACGTCCGTTCGCCATCGACTGCATGGTTTCAAGCCGCTGCGGGATGATCTCGGTGGCGGTCTGTGCATCCGCTTCACTGGCATAGATCAGCACCACCTGCGCGTACTGATAATCGGCGCTGCCAAAGTCCGTCAGGACAGCCAGTTGATAAACCGGCAGCGGATTCTCGTCCCCGGTTTCCAGACGTTCCTTCAGTGCTTCAAGCTGTTCGGGTGACATCCGGGTGATCGCGAAGGGATCGATCCCACTGATGGCATCCGGCGGGACGAAATAGGCTTCACGCAGCAGCGGCTGTTCGACGCCGATGTCGGTAAACACGCCGTACATTGCACTGACTGCCGCCGCGAAGCGGGGATCGTCGGCCAGCGACTGACCGTCATCGGTGTAGGTCGCCGCCGCAGCTTCCACACGCCGCTGCACAGGGGATGCCACCAGATGATCGCCTAACTGCACGAATGGGAAGCGCCGTCCCAGATCCCCGCCGAAGAAGTTCGCAGGGTTGCGATTGGCGAAATCCTGCTTCATCCCTGCATTGCATCCTTCTTCTGAACACCAGTACGGCGTCTCGTCCAGATCATCGCGGACATAACCGTTCGCGGTGACCGCCGCGTCAATCTGATCGGTATCGAACGCGCCGCTGAAGACATACACCTGCTCCGGCGGTTGACCATAGCTCAGCGCGGTGTCGATGTCGAAGAAGTCAAAGCCCATGACCTGTGGCATCTCCGGCCCACCGGTGATCAGATACTGTCCACCGGGGAAGCCGCTGAGCGGCAGCGACTGAAGCAGTACCTTTGCATTCAGCGCATCGGCCTCGAGATCTGCGGCAAAGTCGGCCCATATTTCGTAGTCCGTCAGACCGCGTGCCGCCGCTGCTGCATTAAAGTCACTGAAGCCGATCAACTCGCTGGCCGTAAAGCTGACATTGGCCGGAACGGTTGACAGCAGATCAAGAATCGGTGGTGCGGCCTCATCGGATGCATCATCGGCGCTGCTGTCATCCTGCGCCATACTGACAGAGGTCAGGGCCAGAAGGCCGAGCAGGGTAAGCATCAGCCACAGATGGCGGAGTCGGTTCAGTCGGGAAAAATTCATGAGGGTTCCTTTCCTGTGAAATCAGTACGGATACGTTGAGATGATGCCGGTCTTTCTGAGCTTACTCCGGCAGTTCAATCAGCGGGGACAGCCAGAGCGTATCACGCCGCATGAGGGCGTCTGTCAGCAGGCGATAAACCATCCCGGATGACGGTACAAAACCAATTTCATCGGGTTCTTCCGATGCTGCTGGATAGCGAAAGGTGAAGACAGCGGCATAGCGTCCGGCGTCTTCGTCGTGGTAGACAACCGGTGTCAGAAGTTCTGCGCCGCGATCTTCAAACATCTGGGCCAGCGGCTGGCGGGTAACAAGTGAAGTCATGCTGCCGATGCGCTTCGGGATGATTTCAACAGCCGCTTCTGCGTCTGCCTTCAGCCCATAGACCAGCACCACCTGTGCGTACTGATAACTGCTGTTGCCGAAGTCACTGAAAGCCGCCAACTGATACAGCGGGATGCTCGTGGTCTCCATGCTTTCGAGCTGCTCGCGCAGTTTTTCAACCTCTTCAGGCGAGGTGAGCGCGGCCATTGCCGTCGGATCAGAGACCATCACATGATGGGCGGGGATAAAGTACGCCTGACGCAGCAGCGGCTGGTCGCTGTCTGCGGTGGGTGGCAGGGTATCATACATGGCGGAGACAGCGGTCTGGTAAATCGGGTTTGCGGCCAGCGAGTCTTCAGGGTTCTGGTACACCTCTGCGATGGTTTCCACATTGGCATCATTGGGTGAAGCGGCGATGTAACTGTCCAGCAGCGCGACCGGGAAACGGCGTCCGAGATCCCCACCGAACAGATTGGCCAGGTTGCGGTCCGCCGGATTGACCCTGCTGCCGGTATCACATCCGGCTTCAGCACACCAGTAGGAGAAGCCGTCCAGACGTTTGGCGGTATAACCATTGCTGGTCAGCGCGGCATTGATCAGCCGGGCGTTGAAATCCCCCTGATACAGATGGACCTGATTGGGCGGCCTGCCAAAGCTCATGGCAGCGTCGATGTCGAAGAAATCGAAACCGACCATCTCCGGGATGTCTGACCCGGCACTGTGGAGATAATTCATAATGTTTGGCAGGCCGCTCATGCCCCATGAGTTGAGCAGCAGTCGCGCCGCTGGATCTTCGGCTTCGCGTGCCGCCTGAAAATCTTCCCATGAATCATAATCCTGAGTGCCGCTTCGTGTGGCAGCCTGAGCGCGGAAGTCGCTGAAGCCGATGAGGTCTTCCTGCGTGAAGGCCGGATTATCCGGCACGAGTGCCAGCATCTCCAGAATGCGCGGCGTGCTGCCGTCCGCATCATCGGACTCGGCCTCATCCTGCGCCATGCTGATTGACAGTGCCGACAGCCCCATCACCATGAGGCTGATCAGCATCATCAGGCTGAAACGGGCACTGAGGCGGCTTTTCTTCAGAGGTAAAGCAAAAATCACATTCGTTCCTTTCAAAGTCAATCACGTCTTGAAACTGGCCTTTAAGGGACATTTTCCCATCGCAATAGCTGCCCGCAGGGGCGGCATCCCACAGGGGGCTTTACCCACTAAACGGCACAGGGGCGGGTTATGTTCCCGTTCCCTAACCATATTACAGAAACGGCCTGTGACAAGTCCGCGCTATTGGGGGGATTGTAATCTTTGGTGGGTTGGGTGGAACTGGCTGAGGGAGAACGTTGTATGCTTACAGAACCGCGATAAAGCTGTCTGAGTACAAAAGATAGTTTAACATCCGCTGATGCAACACGCCACTTTTGCGGTGATTGATTGTGCAAGATCATGTGCATAATGATGTTCAGACGTTCAGATAAGAGGGAACCTGAAATGAACTCACAGAGTCGCCCGTTAGACGGAAAAATCGCCATTGTGACGGGTGCCAGCCGGGGGATCGGCAAAGGCATCGCGCTTAGCCTGGGGGAAGCAGGGGCGACGGTTTACGTCACAGGCCGTACAGACAGCGCCCATCCTGCCACCGTCCCGCTGACTGGCACGGTTGAGGCCACGGCTGCGGAAGTCACCGACATGGGCGGAAAGGGGATCGCGGTGCGCTGCGATCATCGTGACGATGCCCAGACCGAAGCGCTCTTCGCACAGGTGCAGGCCGAACAGGGACGGCTGGACATCCTTGTCAACAGTGCATGGGCCGGATATGAAGGGCTGCACGATGGCTCCGACTTCCCGATGGAGCAGCCGTTCTGGGAGCGCCGCCTCTCCTACTGGGATGACAATCTGTTCGGCGTGCGTGCCGCTTATATCGCCAGTGCGCTGGCCGCACGCCTGATGACGGCGCAGCGCAGCGGCCTGATCGCCTGTGTCTCGCACCGCTTCGATGGCATCGGCAATCCCGCCTATCACATCGCCAAATCCGCCACCGATCAACTGGTGTCCGAGATGGCTGCCCCGCTGCGTGAGTTCAATGTGGCGGCGGTCGCGCTGTATCCGGGGCTGGTGCGGACCGAGGGCATCCTGAAATATGCCGAGTATATGGATCTCTCTAACTCGGAGTCGCCGCAGTTTACCGGACGTGCGGTCGCAGGGCTGGCAGCGGATGCGCAGGTGATGTCCAAATCGGGCACGGCGCAGTGGGTCAGCGATCTGGCGGCGGAATACAGTTTCACGGATGTCGATGGCCGCGTGCTGATCCCGACCTGGAAACGGTAAGTGGGCGGGATTCTTCCCGCCCACCTCTTTATCCCAATACCCGCATGGCCCAGCGCAGCATCCGCTCCACCTGCTGGATATTCTGCTCATTGTCCTTGGAGCCGTGACCGGCGTCGAACCATTCGACCTCGACTTCCTTGCCATGCTGCTCCATCCTGCCGAGATAGGCTTCCATCTGGCGGACCGGGCAGCGCGTGTCGTTGCGTCCCTGAATGATCAGCACCGGGGCGCGGATCTGCTCGACATAGGTGATCGGTGAGCTTTTCAGATAGGCGTCCTGTCGTTCTTCCGGTCCGCCGCCGAACAGTGACCGCTGATACCCGCGCAGCGTCTCGGCCTGATCCTCGTACATCAGATTCCAGTCGGCAATCGCGACCACGCCGATGCCGCCTGCCCACAACTCTGGCCGACGACCTAACGCCTGCAGGGTCAGATAACCCCCGTAGGAGCCGCCATACAGCAGGATCGAGTCCGGATCAGCGATGCCGTTGTTCACCGCATAATCACGGGCGGCGGCCATATCATCGACTTCCAGATCCCCCAGATTGCCGAGGATGGCGTTTTCGAAGTCACGCCCGAAGGTGGTCGAGCCGCGATAATTGACCGACATATACGCGAAGCCGTGATCCAGCCACGCCTGTGCGCCGGGGTCGTACGCTTCCGGCTGGACGGCACTCGGACCGCCGTGTGTGTGCAGGATCATCGGGAAAGGGCCGTCGCCTTCCGGCACCGCGACCCACGCCTGAATCGGCGTACCGTCCTTCGATTTGAAGGTTACCGATTCCCACGGACGGGCATCCGGCGCGCCTTCGACCGCCAGCACCACCCGCTGCATCGCGCCGGTCGCGGCATCCAGCGCGATCAACTGCGAAGGGGACTTGGCATCCTGATGCGTGACGTAGATCGTGTCGTCATCGAAGAAATAGCCGGATGAGAAGGTGCCGGACGGATGATCCAGTTTCAATAGTGTGCTGCGCTCAAGGTTATAGACGTAAAGCTGGAACTTCGCCTGAACGAACTGGCACATCAGAATCCGTGTGCCATCCGGGGACCAGCCCCACGGGATCACATCGCCGTCCAGTGTGGCAAGTGGGATATCGGTGCGCTGCCCGGTCACCACATCCCAGATCAGCGGACGGTCGAAGCCAGTGACGTTGGTCACGGCCAGCAGACGCGGATCACCGGGAAGGGGCGCGAAGGTCAGCGGATTAATGCTGCCTTCGTCTTCCCGCAGCAGGCGAATATCCTGCGCGGCGTCCTGTGCGCCGATGCGGAAGGCCAGCAGACTCGTGTCGGTGTACTGGCTGTGTTCGGTGGTGGTCACCACCCCGTAATCGCCGTTATAGGACAGCGTCGGCCCGTAGGCCATGCGGTCGGTGTGATACAGGATGCGCGGCGTGCCAAGCGTGCCATCCGGCTTGACCTCGATCACGTACATGCTGAAGCCGCCCTGTCCGCCCACCGAGAAGCCAATCACACTGCCGCCGATGCTCTGTGAGATCGAAAAGGATGAATAAGGGGGCATATCCGGTGTGAGGTCTTCCGGCTCGCCGCCTTCGAACGGGATGCGCACAAAGTGACCGAGTTCCGTGCCGCCTTCGTCCTTCAGATAGTAGATGAAGCGGCCATCGGGTGAGATCCCGCCGAAAACGGTACCGGTCGGGGAATGCGTGACCTGATGCAGGTCTCCGGTGGTGGTATCCCATGCGTGGATCTGATACACACCGCTGCGGTTCGTCACCACCACGCCACGGTCGGGAAAGGCGCGTGCAATCGCGCTGCTGGCAATAATCGGCAGACGATAACGCTGCTTCCATCGGGCATCAGGGGCGAGGTCGAGTGGTTTCATAACAGGGTGCGCCTTTCTGTTTGAAAAAATTTAAATGTATCACTGATTGTAACAGGCATTGTAGAATTGCCCAATCAGTGACGCCATCATACGCGCACCCGGAGTATTATCACACCGTACTGACGACCAGCACTGACGACCCGCACCAACCACGAAAGGACCTGTCATGGACAAAGCAGAAATCATCGCCCTTTTTGACCGGTATGAAAGACAGCAGGCAGAGTATCCCGGCATGCAGCGCGAAGTCACACCCGCTGTGATCCGCCACCT
>JAEZAF010000100.1 GCA_023430545.1 Chloroflexota bacterium | reverse complement strand
TTCTGAACGTGATTTGGCTTGATTTCATTGCTGCTCAAACTTTCTCACTGAAACGGGGTACAACTTAAATGACGTATCCGATGGGGTAAAACCCTACGGCGCATAACACAGGCCCTGTCCCTACACCCTACATATTGTGTGGGGAATGCAGGTATTGTTCAGCGTTTCCATAAAGTTCAGAACTATTTTCTGAATATTCAAACGGTCTTTCAGAACTGTGCCGCGCAGGGCATTTGCTGTGCCATGCAGCGCAAAGTGCTGCAACGCGCTGCGATTATATGTCCTGTATCAACCCATCGGATTTAATTTCCTATTCCCATCTCTGGCGCTGATCGCCATAATAAGGTGGGCAGGCTTACATTGGCTTACACACGGATTAAATGGCGTCGTTTTTAAAGAGAGAGTCGGGGCAGATGAAGCTGAGGATCACGTTCGTTCTGTTGGGATGTTTTGGCCTGCTGTTTGCGGGATGCACTGGTTCATCGTCCGTGACCGATGCCCCGCCTGCGACACTGACCCCGGCAGTGACTGAAACCCCGCTTCCGACCCTGATGTCAACACCAACCCTGAGCTTTCTGCCGTTTATCACGGAGACCATCAGCCCGGATGCACAGGCGACCGCACGCGCTGAGTCTGAAAAGGTTCTGGATGTCATCACGACCAATTTCGGCGCACCGATTCGCATCGACCTGCCAGCACAATGGCAGTCGGGTAATGCCGCACTGCCTGTCTCAGACGGCGCGGATGTGGGGCTGATTGCGGTTGTCGCGACCGAGCAGGTGCCGGAACTCACCGCATCTGCCCCAGCATCAGGAACCGAGGAAGCCGCTGCTGCCGGTTCGATGGGCTTCCTGCCGTTCACGGTCTATCGTGGGCCGGTGACCGGAGGAATGGGTTACATCACCGTCATCTGGGGCTTCCGGAATGTGACCACCGCCGCACCCTTTCAGGAAGGTGGGGCACAGGTTTACCTGCGCGGTGACGCCATCCGTCTGCTCAATCTGACCCTGCTCGACCCCGGCTGTAATGTCGGGATCGATGATGATCGTGAATTTATCGTCGCCGGGGAACCAGCGATTGGGGCTTACTTCGCTGCTGTCGAGTGTCCGCCGCTGCTGGATGGATCACCCGGCCTGCCGGATATTCGCGGCTGGTTTGCGATCACACAGCGCGAGAACGTGAATTTCGCGTTTTATATGTACACCGAACCGGCGGATGCGCTCAACGGCCCTGCGCAGCAGGAACTACAGGCACTGGTGGAAAACCTGGAGATCGATTTTTCGCTGCTGCCAGACCCTGCAACACCGATGCCGGTATCAACTCCCTGATGTTTATCTGCATGCTCTGATTAGGAACCCACTGTGAAAAGAAACCTCACCAGCATATTCGCGTGGATGGGCGTCGTGCTCATCCTTAGCGCGGCCAGCATGACTGTCATCACCCACACCCTGATGGCTCAGGAAGATGTCCCCCCTGTGACCGACGAAGCTTCAGTCGAACCGCCGCCTGAAAATGGTTCAACGGATGGCGATCCGGCGGGCAGTGATCCGGCTTCAACTCAAGATGCGACCGCCACTGATGAGGTGATGGCTGAGAACATCACACAGCCCATTCCGAGGCCAGAGCCATCTACTGTGCTGGAACAGGATGGTGTGACACTGGAACTCTTCTTTGAGAACATCCCACAGGGCGGTGCCGGGGTGGTGCATGTGTTCGGTGATGGGGTTGTCGGAGCGCGGGCACGCTGGTTCAGTGATGTGATTGAGTTTTTCCCGATTGACGATGACGGCTTCTACGGCCTGATCTCCGTCAGCATCGAGCAGGCATCGCGTGAGTATGACCTGACGGTGTTCGCGGTGCTGGAAGACGATGCGCGGATCGAAATCCCGGTCAAGGTCCCAGTCGGTCTGGGGGGATTTATCAAGCAGACGATTGAAATCCCCACCGAGCGTGCCTATCTGGTAGACCCTGAGATCGAACGCACGGAGTTCGCACGGCTGGATGCGATCTTCCGCAACATCACGACTGAAGTGCTGTGGGACAGTGGCGAGATTGACTTTCAGTATCCCATCCGCTCGGCAATCACCTCACCCTTTGGCGCGGTTCGTGTCCTGAATGGAACGGTCGAGACACGGCACACCGGCTGGGATCTGCGAGCTGCAACCGGTACACCGGTCATGTCGATTGCCGCTGGGAAGGTTGTCTTTGCCGGTCCAATGGATATCCGTGGGAATATTGTGATCGTCGATCACGGTTACGGCGTTTATTCGACTTACTGCCACTTCTCCGTCATTAACGTGGTGCGCGGCCAGACGCTGACGAAAGGCCAGATTGTGGGCCTGACGGGTAACTCTGGACGCAGCAGCGGCCCACACCTTCACTGGGAGATGAACATCAACGGTGAATGGGTAGACAGCGTGGACTTTATGTCGATGTGGCTGCCCGGCTAAGACACTTCCGTCCGTGTCCAATCCGGCATTAACTCGCCGGATTGGCGTCTTCGTCGTTGGTCTGGGCCAGTGCTGTAAAGCGCATAAAGGCCCGTTCCTGCGGAGTCATATCGACCGGATACTCGGTATTATCGTAGGCCTCAAGTATACGGTAGCCTTCCTTGATGTAACCTCGGATGGTATGCAGGCTGATGCCCATTTCATCCGCTGCCAGATGAGCTGGCATCCCCTCGACCACACACAGGCGGATGGCCTGTTTGATACGCTCGGTCAGTTCGGGGTATTCACGGCTTTCGGGCAGCACCGAGGCGTGGAAGATCCGGCTGTTGAAAAGACCTTCACAGACCCTCACAACGCTTTGTGTCACCACGAAATCATGTGAGAGGGAGTAGACAATCGCCCACGCGATCTGGAAGCGGACTTCACCCTTTACCAGAAACGCCTGTGTCCTTGCGTTCGCCGCCGCTTCGACCATCTGCGGGTCTGCCTGCTGTGCCATGCAGATGATGCGGATCTTTGGCACGTAGTCGCGCAGCTTCTGGACGGTCTCTGCCAGTTTTGTGATCCCACCGAGATGATCGACATCCAGTACCACAAGATCTGGCAGTTCCGCCATGGGCAGTCGTTTCAGATACTGCCAGACGGGATCAAGCGCTTCGGCCATGTAGGTTACACGCGTCCGACGGTCCCATGCCAGATAACCATTGATCGACTGGAGTGCGTAGAAGTCCGCGTCATAGAGCAGGACTTTAAGATTGATATTGCCGATTCCGGCCATGCCGATCCTTACAACTTTCTCTTTAAAACAGTTTATTGTGATTCGGGTGTCTTCGCAATGGATGGAGCAGGCTTCGCGGTATGACTTACGTCCCGCCAGTCGGGTGGCTGATGACGTAAGCGCCACAGCCAGCCCACTGGATACCCATGCATTTTAGCGATATCCCCGACAATGCGGATGACCGGCACCAGTGCCCCCGTCTGGAGCCACTCGCTGACAGAAGCACGCGGGTGCATCAGTTTTGCCAAGCGCTGATAGGGATGGCGCAGGTAGACCACCGCCCCTACCGCCCCAATCAGCCAGAAGGCCAGATGTCTGCGCCATCCCAGCCAGAACAGCATCGGGGCTGCCAGCAGATAGGTGGCATAGCGGATTGCATGGCGTTTGCGCCACAGATCGGCTTTGCCATCGCCACGCGCATAGAGATAGTACTGACGGTAGAAACTCCGCAGCGAGCCACGCGGACGGAATCGCACCCGTGCATCCGGTGCAAACGCAAACTGCCCGGTAACGGCTTTGATGCGCAGATCAAAGATAAGGTCTTCGCAGAAGTCCAGCCATTCCGGGTAACCATTCACCCGTTCCCAGACGGATTTGCGAAAGGCCACACTGCGGCTGCTCGGCAGAAAAGTCTCTGGGTTGATCTCATCGACTAACGGTAGAACCGTTGCGCCCATCGCGGTCTCGAACAGATTCTGACGATCCGCGACAAAGAATCCGCCTACCCAGTCCAGTGATGGATTATCGAGCAGGGGGCGTGTCAGTTCGTCCAGCCACTGCGGTTCGAGTTCGACTCCGGCATCGGTTACGGCAATGACGCCTGACGCTGCCAATTCAATGGCGCGGTTGCGGCCTTCGCTGATATTCGCCCCCGGCTGTACTTCAATCTGAAGTGGGAGGGAGTCACGATATTGGCGCAGAAGATCGACGGTGTGATCGGTACTGCCACCATCTACGATGATCACCGCATCTGGCCGGCGTGTCTGCCCGATAAGCGAACGCATAAGGCGATGGATATGATCTCCTTCATTATAGACCGTCGCGATGACCGTTACTGATGAAGAAGCTCGTGTACTGTCTGGCGGGTTACTGGAATAGGTCATGAAATTATCAGAAGAGAGGGGCGAGGATCACCCGCCCCACAGCCCTTGCTAGCTGATCCTGGCCGCGAGTTCTTCAAGGAAATAGATGACGGTGTCAATGCCCTTGTGGAACATCTCGATGGTGAAGTGTTCGTTCGGCCCGTGTGCGCCGTCACTGTTGAGACCGAAGCCCATCAGGATGACTGGAAGCCCGAGTTCACGCTGGAAGTCCGCGACAATCGGGATGCTGCCGCCTTCACGCATGAAGACCGGCGGCTTGCCCCATCCTTTCTCATAGGCATTGACAGCGGCCTGCATCATCGGTGTCTGACGATCCACGATGGCGGGTTCTCCAGTATGCAGCAGGCGCACTTCGCTGCTCACGGTCGGCGGTGTGATCTGCGCGACGTAGTCACGCACCAGTTCGTAAATGCGCTGTGGATTCTGGTTGGCGACCAGACGGCAGCTTATTTTTGCCATCGCTTTTGCAGGCAGGACAGTCTTGGCCCCTTCACCATAGAAACCGCTGACCATGCCGTTGACTTCCAGTGTGGGACGTGCGCCAACGCGTTCACGCAGGGTGTACTGTGCTTCGCCCCACGGCTGCTGAAGGCCTGTCAGGTTTGACCAGTCCTCGGTTTTCCAGTCGGTTTTGCTCAGTTCTGCGCGTTCTTCATCATCCAGTACCAGTACCTCGTCATAGAAGCCAGGGACGGAGATGCTGCCATCATCGGCATGCAGTTTTGCGATGATCTCAGCCAGCGCCTGCGCCGGATTGTGGACGGTACCCCCGAAGACGCCGCTGTGCAGATCGGTCTTCGCGCCCTGAACGTGAATTTCCATATATGTCAGGCCGCGCAGCGCATAGACAATCGAGGGCTGATTGACTGAAAGAATACCGGTATCCGAGATCACGCAGACATCCGCCTTCAGCCGTTCGCGGTTTTCGGTGACAAATGCGCCGAGGTTGATCGATGAGATCTCTTCTTCGCCTTCGATAATCAGCTTGACATTGACTGGCAGTCGGCCTGTGGTCTGGAACAGCGACTCAAAGGCCTTGAGATGCGCGAAGACCTGTCCCTTATCATCAGAGGAACCGCGTGCGAACAGCTTGCCGTCCTTTTCCACTGGCTCGAACGGTGGTGTATCCCAACCGTCTTCCATGTCGGCAGGCTGAACGTCGTAATGGCCGTAGACCAGCACGGTTGGTGCATTTGCCCCCTGGCCAAGCCATTCTGCGTAAACAATCGGGTGGCCTTTGGTGGAGACGACTTCGACGGTTTCAAAACCGATGCGCTTTAAATCATCTGCCAGCCATTCTGCCGCTGCCTGCACATCACCGGCGCGTTCCGGCAGCGTGCTGACACTGGGGATGCGTACAAGGTCGTGAAGCTGCTGACGAAACTGCTGGGCATGCTGCTGGGCGTATTCATGAGCCTGAGACATGAGAATCGGTTACCTCTGAATCTCTGTATTTAAGAATGAAGGTCGGAACGGTGTCGATTATAACGCGCTTTGGGATGACATGAAGGCTTTAGCTTTAAGTGGACTCTCATGCTGCCCTGCGCTGGCCTAAACCACGATCTGTAGACTATAATTCGAGTGATCATCTTTCAGAATTCATACCTTAAGGGCTTGTTATGTCGCAAGGGACTTCCACTGAGAATTTAAGCCCGGAACATCTGCTGACGCTTTACGAAATCACGGCTGCGATGAACTCCAGCCTCGATTTTGACGAAGCGCTGAACAATATCATCGACTCAGTGATGGGCGTCACCAAAGCCCAGCGCGGGTTTGTCATGGTAGCCGATGACAATCACACGGAACTACGTGTACTGGTCGCACGGGGTATGGATGGCGCTGTACTGGAAGAAGAAGGTTACAGCACCACAATTGTCAGCCAGGTTCTGGAAAGTCGTGAAACCCTGCTGACAAATAATGCTCAGTTCGACAGCCGCTACCAGCCGGGACAGAGCATCATTATGCGCAAGCTGCGTGCGATCCTGTGTGCACCGCTGATCACACGTAAAGGCGATGTGCTGGGTGCAATCTATGTGGATAGTTCAATTAAATCCGGGATGTTCAGCGAGGCGGACCGTGATCTGCTGCGTGCGGTTGCCGGTCAGGCGGCTACGGCACTTGAAAACGCACGGCTTTACACCGTCGCAGTCGAGAAAGGCCGTATGGAGCGCGAACTTCAGATGGCGAGCGAGATTCAGCAGAGCCTGCTGCCAAGCCATGTACCAGATCTTGGATCGTATCAGATTGCGGTAGGCTGGCGTGCGGCGCGTGAAGTCGCAGGTGACTTCTACGATGTATTTCTGCCGGAAGAAAATCAGCTTGGTGTCGTGATCGCCGATGTGTCCGATAAGGGTGCACCTGCGGCCCTGTTTATGGCAGTTGCCCGCACGATGATTCGGGCACACTCGTTTGCAGGCCTCAACCCGATTGAAACCATCAGCCGTACCAACGATCTGATTCTGGAAGATGCCGGCAGCGGCATGTTTGTGACGGTCTATCACAGCGTATTCTCCAGCGACGGTCACAGTGTTCATGTCAACGCTGGACATAATCCACCGATTCTCTACCGCAACAGTACCCGTGAGGCACAGTTCATGCCGAGAGGTGGCCGTGCAGTTGGATGGTTTCCGAATAATCCGCTTCAAGCCACAGAACTTCAGCTTGAGCCGGGTGACATCCTTGTCTATTACACTGACGGCCTGACCGAATCGCAGAATATCCACGATGAGTATTACGGTGATGAACGGCTTATGAAGGAAGTGGTGCGGATTGTCCAGAGTGGGGCATCGCGGCACGCGCAGATGATACTGGATGCCATTTTAGACTCTGTCGCACAGTTTCGCGCTGCGGTCCCGCCTCACGATGATCAGACCATTGTCGTAGTGCGTTATCTGGGCTAGCACAGCAAGGACATCTGGCGTGGCTGGTATCGCTGGCCCGGTTTATCTCCATCCGAGTTTCGGTTTTAATGTATCGATGATCAGAGGAGTAATGTCTTGAACCTTATCATTCGTATTCTGGCTGTTCTGTTGGCACTACTGGTGGTGGCGTTCGCAACCGTGCTTCTGATTACTCCACAGACGGTCGCTGACGCTGTGGAACGTCTTGAAGATGTATCCCCCATTGCCCGTATCGCAGCGGTTATCATCCTGTATCTGATTGGGCTGGCGATTATCACGCTGCGCTTTCGCAGCCGTCCGCGTACTGATGGCGACATGCTGTATGTCCGCGCTGCGGGTGCACAGGCAGCCCTGACGGTTGCTTCGGTCCGTGAGCGGATTCTGAAGTCTGTGGGGCAGGTGCCCGGTGTTGATTCAGTGGAAGCGGAGCTGAAGTCGATCAATGGGCGCGCGGATGTCGAGCTGCACGTTGCGACGACTGATGACCGCGTCAATATCCCCGAAAAGCAGCGCGAAATCTATCGCACACTGGAGCAGGTCATCAAGAAGCAGCTTGGTGTGGAGCTTGCCAACCGGCCCCGCGTCAATATTCAGCTTGGCCGCGTGATTCCATCCGGGACGGGCGGCATGGTGACCCCGCCACCGACATCAGCCACTAGTCCCGCACCTGTAGCGCCGGTTGTCCCGACTGCGCCAATGGTCACCCCGGCAGCCGTGCCTGTAGGACAGACTCCGGCACAGGTTAACTCGACCAGTACCGTCAGTTCACCGGTCAGTACAAATTCTGGTTTCTCTGATGCAAAACCTAATGCCCATTATGGGGTTTCAACAGATACTGTGTCAGCATCATCAACCTTTACATCATCAGCACCTGCTGTAACCTCACCGGTTAATGAATTTGATGATGATTTTGATGTGGCTGATCCCTACGATGACGAACCCGATTTTATGGCTGAGGATGATGATCAGTCGGACCAGCCCAGAAGTTATTCGGAACCACTCTAGACCTGTCGGCGTCAGTTACCAGAGTCACGGTGGGATCAGGGTCGTCTATCGCAGGCTTTCCTTAGTTACAGCACGAGAGTAGGGCGCATGGTACGAGAGTCAAATTACGCACAGGTCACGCGTTGGGTATTGGTTGCTGTCATTGTCGTAGTGCTGCTGGCGATCCTGTGGACGATTCGCAATATTGTCCTGCTGACATTCGCATCCGTGATTCTGGTGGTGTTCTTCACGATACCGGTGCGCTTTCTGGCCCGATTTGGTGTAAGGCGCACACCGGCGATCGTCGCTTCCGTCATTGGGATCTCGCTGCTGGTGTTTTTGCTGGCGCGACTGGTCCTGCCAACGATTGCTGAACAGTTTGTGACACTGGCGACCGTGACGATCCCAAGCGGTGTTAACGAAATCAGCCGCCAGTGGGAAACCGGTGAGCTGCTTGACCAATCCAGTTTCTTTGCTGAGACGGTGCGTCCGTTTTTAGAAACTTTCCAGTTCGATGACAGCATCTTCAATGATTTGCCCAACCAGCTGGCAAATGCTGCGGGTCAGATCGGCGGGGTCGTGCTGCCAGTGGTCGGTGACGTTGCGACTTCGCTGCTCAGCTTTCTGATTCTGATCTTCCTTAGTTTGTACTTCCTGGCAGATCCGAATGGATACAGCGAAGGGTTTATCAAGCTGTTTCCATTGTCCTATCGCCATCGTGCCCGTTATATTCTGGGCCGCGTCAACTTTATGCTGCGGCGCTGGCTGGAAGGGACGCTGATCTCGATGCTGTTCGTCGGGCTTGGGACATGGATCGGCCTGGCAATGCTGAATATTGGAGAGGCGGCAGCACTGGGCGTGATTGCGGGTCTGCTGTCGTTTGTGCCGAACTTCGGCCAGTTGATTGCGGTGTTGGCGGCAATTGTCGTCGGTATTGTGCAGGCTCCGGAGAATCTGATGCTGATTGTGCTGGTGCTGTACGGTATGTCGTTTGTGCAGAGCCAGATCTTCAGCCCGATCCTGTTTTCGGAGAGTATCAATCTGCCGCCTGTACTCGTGCTGGTAGGGCAGATCATCTGTGGTGCGCTGTTTGGTTTCATGGGGATTCTGCTGGCTGTGCCCCTGACCGCGACCTTCCTGATTGTGGTACAGGAAATGTATATCAAGGACTTTCTTGGAGATACACCGCGTGATACCCAGCCTGTGATCCGTACGCAGCCTGATGAAGAACTGCTGGCAGATCCGGCATAAATTCGTAAAAATCCCTCTTGACTCGCCTTAGTACGGCTGTTATTATTCCCGTCGTTCGCTCACACAGAACAAACCAAATCTGAACGAGCGGACAATGTGTCCTTAACAACTTAGGATGGTATAGCGAGAAGCCAGAGCATATCAAAATCGCGCTGTAAGTGAAAACTGCAGTGTGAAAAGATTGTCTCCGAGGCGAGCCCCCTCGTTAATTGGGTCAGCACTGAGTTTTGAAAGAAGTAAAAAACTCGGGATTGACAGGTTAGAGGGAGGTTGGTATTCTTGTCTATATTAACCGGACGGGAACAAACCGGAGCGAATGCAGGAAGACGTTCACAGCGCAAAGACGTTGTGGAGGTTGAGCAGACGCTGAGGGCGCGACCGTGAGGGGTTAATGAAACAAACCGCACCTTAACAACAGAAGAGTGAAGACAGAGGGAATGTGATGGCTGAGTAATCAGCGATTACAAGAACCCCGCTAAGTAATTCCATTTTACGGAGAGTTTGATCCTGGCTCAGGATGAACGCTGGCGGCGTGCCTAACACATGCAAGTCGAACGGGAGACACTTTCGAGTGTCAA